>JANMWQ010000783.1:0-3820 GCA_031394085.1 Rhizobacter sp.
AGCGCGAACGCGCCGTGGTCGCCGAGGATGCTGCCTTTGCAGGCGAGCGCATAGGCCGAGCCGACCGCCACGCTGCCGCCGCGCGGCACGTTGCGGCGCTTGGCGTCGATCGCGGCGTCGAGCAGCAGCAACGCGCGGTCGTATTCGCCGGCCGTCGCCAGCGCCTGACCGAGCGCGGCACGCACCTGCGCCGCAAGGCGCGCGTCGCCGACCTGTTCGGCGCGCGCCAGCGCCCGCTCGCCGTGCAGCACGGCCTCGCGCGCCAGGCCTTTGGCGTAGCAGATGTAGCAAAGCCAGTACTCGGCGCGCGCGAGCGTCGCGGCGTCGCCATCGATGCGCGCCAGCACCACGGCGCGCTCGAACAGCGCGACGCCGTCTTCGAGGCTGAGCGGGTCGAACACCGACGCCAGCCCGAGCCGCTGCACGATCGCGATCCAGCGCTGGCGCCGCTCCGGCCGGTCGACGCCGAGTGCATCGAGCGCCGCCAGCGCGGCCCGGTAATGCGTGCGCGCACGGTCGAGCGCGGAGGCGAGCATCGCCTTGTCGCCTGCCAGCTCGGCGTGCAGCGCGGCTTCGGCCGGCCGGCCGCCGGCGCCGTAGTGGTAGGCGAGCGATTCGTGCGCATCGTCGAGCGTCGAGGCGTCGCCCACGGCGAGCGCGGCGGCCACCCGCAGGTGCATCGCGCGGCGCTCGTCGAGGCCGACGGCGTCGTAGATCACGTCGCGCGTGATGCCGTGCTTGAAGCGCAGCGTGCCGGCTTGCCCGGCCGGGAAGATGAAGTCGTGATCGGCGAGCGCCTGCAGCACCGGGTCGTCGGCGGCGTGGCCGCTGATGCGCTCGAGCAGCCACGCCGGGAACACGTTGCCGAGCACCGCCGCGGCCTTGACCACCTGCGTCTGCACTGGCGGCAAGCGCGCGACGCGCGATTCGATCAGCGTGTCGAGCCACGCCGCGCCGACGTGCAGGCGGCCGACGCGCGTGCCGGCCCCATCGACCGCCGCGCTGTGGCAGAGCTCCTCGATGAAGAGCGGGTTGCCGCCGGCGTAGCGGTGGATCTCTTCGGCCAGGAACGGCGCCGGGCTCACCAGCAGGCGCTCGATCGTGCGCGCCGACTCTTCGGCGTTGAGCGGCGCGAGCGGCAGGATGTCGGCACCGGGCGCGGCGGCTTCGTCGCGGGTCGAGACGAGCACGAAGATCGGGCGCGGCAGCACGCGGGTCGCCTCCAGCACCTGGCGGCTCGCGTCGTCGGCCCATTGCCAGTCGTCGATGAAGACGAGCAGCGGGTGCTGCGCAGCGAGCGTGTCGAACACCTCGCACAGGGCCGCGACCACCTGCGGCGAGCCCGGCGGCGCCTCGTGGCCCGGCAGCGCGAGCGAGAGCGCATGCAGCAACGCCTCGCGGTGCGCCGAAGCCGGCGGGCCGAGCGTCTGCAGCCCGGCCTCGACCGCCAGCGCCGCCAGCGGCGCCGGGGTCTCGTGCGCGATGCCGAAGTGCGCACGCAGGATCTGCAGGAACGGCTGCAACGGCCGGGCGCCGAGGTAGCTTTCGCAATAGCCGCGGCACACCGTCCAGCCCGCGGCGTCGGCGAGCTGCAGCAGTTGCTCGATCAGGCGCGTCTTGCCCAGGCCGGGCCCGCCCGCCACGGCGACGAACTGCGGCACCGCCGCGGCCGCTGCGTGCAGGCGGCGCTCGAGCGCCAGCATTTCGGCGTGGCGGCCGACGAAGGGCGCGAGCCCGCGCATCGAGCGCACCTCGGGGCGCGCCTGCGGTGCGGCGCGGCCGAGCACCGTGTAGGCACGCAGCGGCTGGGCTCGTCCGCGCAGCGCGAGTGCGCGGCACTCGCTGGTCGCGAAGTAGCGGGCCTGCGGGCCGAGGGTCTCTTCACTGACGAACAACTCGTCGGCGCGGGCCTGGTCGGAGAGGCGCGCAGCGATGTTGGGCACGCTGCCGAGCAGCTCGAAGCGGCCGAGCTCCATGTCGCCGTCGGCCACGAGCACCAGCCCGGCGTGCACGCCGCTGTGCAGCGAAAGCGTGCGCCCGTCGGGCAGTTCGCCCGCGGCGCGCAGGCCGCGCACCGCCTCGTGCAGTTCGAGCGCGGCCTCGGTGGCGCGGCGGCCGTCGTCTTCGCGCGCATCGGGGTAGCCGAACATGGCAAGGATGCCGTCGCCCTGCGCGCGCACCAGGATGCCGCCGTGGCGCGGGATGACTTCGCGAAAGAGCCGGCGCAGCTCGCCGAGCATCTCGCCGTAGCGCTCGGCCTCCATCAGGTCGGCCAGCGCGGTGGAATCGGAGAGGTCCGCGAACAGCAGCGTCAGATAACGGCGCCGCGCGGACGGCACCGGCGCCGTGGCTCCCGCTTCATGCGCTGTCCCCATCGACCGGGCCCCCGTGGCTTGTTGTTCGAGATCCGGTCGCAGTGTATTGGAAGGCGGCGAACCGGCGCCGCCGCAGCGACGGCAGCAATGGCAGCACGCAGCGCACCAGCAGCAGGCAAAACGCCAGGCCGGCCAGCGCAGGGCGCAGCGCCACCCAAACCGGCGTCGGCCGGGCCAGTGGCGCGGCCGCCATCGCGGCGGCCAGCCCCGCGGTCGACTGCAAGCGATGAAACGCCAGCCCTTGCTCGCCCGCGAGCAGGCGCAAGTAGCCTTCGCGCAGCGACGACAAGTGCTCGGCGCCCGGCATCGCACCGAGCGCCGGCGCCGCGCTGCCGGCGCGGTCGTCGACCAGCGACTCGTTGCCGACGCTGCCGCCGCGGCCCTGGCTGCGCGGGTCGGTTTGCGCCACCTCGTCGGCGCGCCAGAAGCCGATCGGCCGGCCTTCGGGGTCGGTCTTCGGGATCGGCGACGGCACGAGGTCGCCGACGCCGACGATCAGCCCCGCCACCTCGCCGGGCTTGTCGTCGAAGGCCGGCCGGTAGCGCGGGTTCAGCGGCGGCGACTCTTGGCCATCGGTGACGAAGACCAACGAGGGCGTGCCCGGCAGCCCCTTGGCGATGCCGATGCCGCTGTGCACGCCCTTGGCGATCTCGCTGTTGCCCGACCACGCCATGCGCCCGTCGATTTGCGCCAGCGTCGCGCGCAGCTCACTCAGATTCGCGCACACGTCGACCGGTGCGAGCAACAGGAACGACCGGTACTCGGTGAAGATGGCCCAGCCGAGCTTGGAGCCGCACGGCAAGGTCAACAGCGACTCGCGCAATGCGTGCTTCGCGAACGCCAGGCGCGACACCGGGTTGCCATCGAGCTGCGCGTCGGTGACGTTCATGCTCTGCGTCACGTCGATCACGACCACATGCTCGAAGCGCGCGCGCTGCAGGGTCAGGCCCGGGTTCATGAAGCTGCCCGACAGCGCGAGGGCGGCGGCGCCGAGCAGCCAGCGCTCGGAGTCTTCCCGCAACGACGTGCGCAACGACGTGCCCAGGGCGCGCCAGAACCTCACGGCAGCCCCGGCGAGTAGCCGCGCATCGTCGTCGCGGCGCGTTCGGCGTCGCGCTTGGTCTCGGGCGGCGCGGCATCGAGCGCTTCTTCAGGGTCGGGCAGCAGGCGTTGCGCGCGCTCGAGGTTGTAGCGCGCGTTCCAGTGTTGCGGGTCGTCGCGCAGCACATCGCGGTACATCTCTTTGGCGAGTTCGATGAACGCGATCGCCTGGCCGGGCTGCGCACCGGCGCGCACGACGAGCGCCTGGCGCATCAGCAGGTTCGCGCTGTTGTAGCGCGCGGCCAGGCCGAGCGGCGATTCGCCCTGCAGCGGGCGATAGCGTTGCAGCGCCTCATCGTAGGCGCCTCGGGCGGCGGCGGCGTGGGCGCGGGCGAAGCGCAGTT
>JANMWQ010000790.1:0-8213 GCA_031394085.1 Rhizobacter sp.
CGGGTTGGCGTCGCGCACCTGGTGCCCGCGGTCGAGCAGCAGCACACCGTCACCCAGTTGCTCGAACAGGTGGCGGCGATAAGCCTCCGAGTCGCGCAAATCGTTGTGCTCCCGCCAGCTCAACAGCCAGTGCTCCACGGCGCGTGCCAGGTCGATCAGCACACTTCGCTGCAGGGCGTCGAGCCGGCGTGGCTGACGGTCGATCACGCACAAAGTGCCGACCTTGTGGCCGTCGACGTCCAGCGGCACGCCCGCATAGAAGCGCACATGGGGTGCGGCGGTGACAAGCACGTTGTCGGCAAAGCGCGGGTCGCGGGTCGCGTCGGGCACTTCGAAAAGCTCGCTGCCGAGAATGGCGTGGGCGCAGAAAGCGGCGTCGCGCGGGATCTGGGTCGCGTCCAGCCCGACGCGAGCCTTGAACCACTGGCGCTCGGTGTCGCTGAGGCTGACGGCGGCAATCCCGCAGCCGAGCAGGGTCGCGGCGCTGCGAACCAGGCCGTCGAGGACCGGGTCTGCCTGCGTGTCGAGCACGTTCAGCGCGGCCAGCGTCTGCAAACGCGCCGGCTCGTTCGGCGGCAGCAGGTCGGTGGTCATCGGCACGGCGTCAGTCCGCCCGCGAGCGGCGCTCGGTGTGCTGTTCGACCGCACGGCCCAGCACCGCGCCAGCCTCGCGCCACGGCCAGACTCCGCACGGCGGGTTGGCGAGCAGCGCGGTACTCTCGTCGAACGCCAGCAACGACAGCGACGGTGCGGCGCGCGCCAGGTGCCGGATCAAGCTCGGGCCAGCGAGGCCGTCGATCGCGTGGTCCAGCACCAACAGATCGAACGGCGCGCGCGCCAAGCGCCGCAGCACCTCCAGCGGCGTGGCTGCGCTGTCGATGCAGCTGTCAGGCGCGAGGCCTCGAATCAGGCGCCCGACGCCGTCGCGCCGATCGTCGTCCGCGATCAACGTGATCACTCGCAGCGGCGGTGACGCGCTCAAGTCTTGCGCAGCGGGTGAGCCGATGATGGCTCGGAAAGGGTCTGGCATGCGCGGCTCCGACCGGGTGCCGCGCCCCTCGGGCGCCGGATGCATGGCCGGTGAACCACACTCTACGAAGCTCGCCGCTTTCGTTCTGCCAGCAGTTCTGCACGCGATTTGCCGGGTGATCGTGCAAGCTTCGCGCTCTGCTTGACACTTCCGGGAAAAATGTAGGCAGCCCGGACGACACCGTCACGGCGGCGCAGCTGGCCAGAGCAGCGTCACGCACGTGCCGCCGCCGGGTTGCCGTTCGACCGCGAAGCGCGCACCGATCGCGCTCGCTCGTTCGCGCATGCCGACGATGCCCAGGTGCCCGGGGCGGCCATGGATCACGGTCCCGGCAATGCCGTGGCCGTCGTCGACCACGCGAAGGTCTAGCGAGCCCTCGCCGCCGTCGAGCACCACCCGGATCAACGACGCCTCTGCATGCAGTCGTGCATTGGCGACCGCCTCGCGCGCGATCATGAACGCGCCGTACTCGACATCCGCCGGCCAGCGCCGGCCGGCGGCCTTGTCGCTGACCTCGAGGAGCACGTCCGCGTCGCCACCGGCGACCGCGCGCGCGTCGATCTCGTTGTCGAGCGCCCCCGCCAGCCCTTGGTCGTCGAGCAGCGGCGGGCGCAGATCGCTCAACACTTTGCGCACCTCGCGCACCGCTTGTTCGAGCAGGATGGAGATCCGGTCGCTCTGTGCCTTCAACGGAGCGGGCATCGTGGCGCCGAAGGTCGACAGCGAGGCGTCGAGGTTCAGCCGCGCTGCGGCCAGGGTCTGCCCGAGGTGGTCGTGCAGGGTCTGCGCGACGCGTTGCGTCGTGATCTTTTCCTGCGACATGAGTCGCTGCGTCAACTCGGACAGTTCGAGCTGAGAGCTCAAGAGTGCCAACTGCGAGGCGCGGCGAAGGGTGATGTCGCGTATCACCGCAACGAAGCGCTGGTCATCGAGCACGCGTGCACTGGCCTCGACCGAGAAACGGCTGCCGTCCTTGCGCCGAAATTCCCACTCGGCCAAGTGCTGGCGGCCGGACATCACCTCACGAATGTTCTCGTCGACACGGTCGTGTTCGAACGGCGGGAGCAGGTCGCGCACCACCAGTCGCAGCAACTCGTCGCCGCTGTAGCCGAGCATCGAGAGCGCCATCGGGTTGGCGTCGATCAGGTGCTGGTCGGCGTCGACCAACAGGACGCCGTCGCCGAGCTGTTCGAACAGGCTGCGTCGGTAAGCTTCGGACTCGCGCAATGCCGACTCGGCCACCTTGCGCTCGGTGATGTCGAATGTGGTGCCGGCCATGTAGGTGGCTCGGCCCTGCGGGTTCCAGACGGCCTGGCCTTGGGTGCGAAACCAGCGCCACGCGCCATCGGCGTGACGAGCCCGGTACTCCAGGCGATACGGCACCCGGTCGGTCAGGTGCTCTCGCATCGCGTGGTGCCATTGCGGCACGTCATCGGGGTGCATCAAGGCCCCAAGGCGTTTGGCCAAATCGTCGGCGGGTTGCTGCGCGAACCCGAGTTGCTTCCAGAATGAAACGGGGAAGTCGACCGCATCCTCGACGATGTTCCAGTCCCAGACCTGGCCGCCCGCCGCGGCCAGCCTGAAGCGCAATTCGCTGAGCTGCAGGCTCTGCTCGGCACGTTTGCGCGCCGTGACATCGGTGAAATAGATCGACAGGCCGTTGGGCGAGGGGTAGACACGATTCTCGAACCACAGATCCCAAGGCTGATAGTAATCTTCGAACACCACGGGTTGCTGGGTCGCGAGGGCGTGTTCGTAGGCTCGGTGGAAGGGCTGGTCGAGGCCTTCGGGGAACTCGGTCCAAATGTGCTTGCCGATCAGCTCCTGCGGTTTCTCCCGACCCAGCATCCGCGCAGCCTTCTCGTTGAGGTAGGTGTAGCGCCAGTTGAGGTCGAGTCCGACCAAGCCGTCTTCGACACGGGCGAGCACGTCGCCCAATAGCGCGCCGGCCGCCAGTGCAGCTTCGCGCGCAGCTTGGCTCTGGCGCTCCAGATCGCGCTGCACGGTGACGTCGTGCGCCAACACCAGCCGCGCGAGCCGCCCGTCAAACGTCAATCCGTTCGACGAGACCTCGGCCTCGGTGAGCCGGCCATCCTTGCAGCGATGCTTCCAGATGCCGGCGTGCTCCAGCCCGGCGGATTGCTCGAGCAGCGTGCGCCGCAGACGACTGTGTTCTTCGACCGGGCGGATGTCGGCGATCGACATCGCGAGAAATTCTTCGCGTGCGTACCCGTAGTGCGTGACCGCCGCGTCGTTCACCGCCAGGAATCGCAAGGTCTCTCGGTCGAACACCCACATCGGATGGGGGTTGGCGTCGAACATCAGGCGGTAGTGCTGTTCGCTGGCGCGCAGCCGTGCCTCGGAGGCGAGGCGGTCGCTGATGTCGCGTGCGATGCCGAACATGCCGACCACCTGCCCGCGCGCGTCGTGCAACGGGCCTTTGGTCGCGAGGAAGGCAAGCCGGCCCTTGGCCGTGTCGAGTTCTTCCTCGAAGGTCTCAGGCCGATCCTGCGCCATCACCAATGCGTCGTTGCGACGAATCATCGCCGCCTGCTCCTCGGGGAAGATCGCACTGTCGTCCTGCCCGACTACGAAGCTGGCGACGGTACCGACCAGTGCCGCCGCCTCACGATTGAACAGCAAGTAGCGGCCCTCGCGGTCTTTGGCGAAGATGGCATCGGGCGTGCTTTGCGCGAGCGCTTCGAGCAGACGCAACGTGCGGTCGTGCTCGTGCAGGGCCGCCTGGTGTCCGACCGAGGTTTGTCGCTGTCGGTCCAACAGCCGATGCAGGAGCCGGTGCAGCAGCAAGGCCGTCACAGCGATGAACGCCCAGTCCTTGAACATCTCGACCGTGGCGCGCTGCGCCGGGTCGGTGACCAGCCACGCCACGGCGATGTCCGACAAGGTGGTCCACAGGCTCGCCGCCACGGCGTAGGCGATCACGATTCGCCCCAGTTTTACAGGCCGGTCCAGGTCTGCGTCGGTGGCGAATGGGTTCATGTGCAACGTCATGGGCGGTGTGTCAGGGTTCGTTGGCGTCGATCAAGCCGGCCCGGATGGCGAAGCGGACGAGCGCCGGTACGTCGGCCACGCCGATCTTCGCCATCAGGCGGCTGCGGTAGGAGTCCACAGTCTTCGGAGAGAGGTGCAGCATGGCGCCGATCTCCGAACTCGATTTGCCCCTGACGACGAGCAGAATGATTTGGTGCTCGCGCGCCGACAGGCTGTCTACGGCTGAAGAGTCGTCGCGCGAGGTCAGTCCCTGCACCGCCAAGCTGGCGATCTCGCCCGCGAGATAGCGCCGGCCCTGCATGACGCACTCGATCGCTTGCAGCAACTCCACGGCAGGCGACCCCTTGAGCAGGTAACCCAGCGCACCCAGCCGCAACGCTTCGGCGACGTGACGCGATTGCGCCGACATGGTCAACACGATCGTGGCCACGTCGATCCGACGGCGTTGCAGCGCCGTCAACAGCTCGAAGCCCGAATGCAGGCCGAGGTGAAGATCGACCAGCAGCACGCCAGGACGGCGTTGTTGAATCTGCGCGAGTGCCTCCGTCGGATCGCCAGACTCTCCGACGACGCGGTGCCCGCCGCCGTCGAGGACCGCCCGAAGGCCGTCGCGAAGAATGATGTGGTCGTCTACCAGGTAGACATCGGTCATCGCACCTCCCTCCGAAGAAGTTTGACTGAGCCGGCTTAGCCAAGACTGCGCCGACACAAACTCATGGTCGTGGCACTTTTCAACCGATGCCATTGGCAATTACGCAGGTGTCAAAAATGCACAACGCACGTCATCGACCCAACCGCTGCCGACGTGGCTTAGCCTATTTGCGTCAACCACTTGCTTCATCCTTCGTGCGCTGGATGCGCGGCCGAAGCGCGCCGTTGACATTTCGGCCAAGTTCCAACCTGGTGCCGTGGTGGCTCTTTTGAAGTTGATCGGGCAGGTGCACTCGAATGCCCGGTTTGGACCAGTTGAATACACCACTTCGATACCGACGCGCTGCAGAAACGAAAAAAGCCTTGTGTAGCAAGGCCTTGGAAGAAATGTGGTGGAGAGGATGAGGATCGAACTCACGACCTCCGCATTGCGAACGCGGCGCTCTCCCAGCTGAGCTACCCCCCCACATCGAGCGCGAGTCTAGCAAACTCCGACGCAATGTCGAGCCGTGCGGCACGGGGTCTCGAACGAGAACGACGGTCCTGTTCGAACTCGCACGGTCGCGCTCGGTGCGGCGCAGCGTGAGTTTGCATTTGCCGATCGGCAGGCAAAGGGTTAGCCTGCAACGCGCCGCCCGCAGAACGCGGATCCGCTTCGGTGGCCGTCGCAGTTCACTTCACCAGGAGACCGACATGGGCTTGAAAGGATCGAAGACCGAGCAGAACCTGAAGGACGCTTTCGCGGGCGAATCGCAGGCCAATCGACGTTATCTTTACTTCGCGAACAAGGCCGATATCGAGGGCCAGAACGACGTGGCCTCGTTGTTCCGATCGACCGCCGAGGGCGAGACGGGACACGCGCACGGGCACCTCGAGTTCCTCGAAGCGGTGGGTGATCCGGCGACCGGTCTGCCGATCGGCTCGAGCCGCCAGAACCTCGCGGCCGCGGTGGCGGGCGAAACGCACGAGTACACCGACATGTACCCCGGCATGGCCAAGGGCGCGCGCGATGAAGGATTCGACGAGATCGCCGACTGGTTCGAGACGCTCGCGAAGGCCGAGCGGTCGCACGCCAACCGCTACCAGAAGGCGCTCGACGCACTGGTCGACTGATCGTTCGTTCGACGCTCGCCGAACAGGGGCCTCGTGCCCCTTGTTCGTTTGATGGAGACCCGGCGATGACGACCCCCCGTGAAGGCAACCTCGAGGCGCCCACGCGCCACCCTGTCGACTGGAAAAACCCGGCGTTCAAAGACCAGGCCGGGTGCGAAACCGAGATGGCGCGGATCTTCGACATCTGCCACGGCTGCCGGCGCTGCGTGAGCCTGTGCCAGTCGTTCCCGACGCTGTTCGACCTGGTCGACGCGACTGCCGACGGCGAGGTGCACGGCGTGGCGAAAAGCGATTTCTGGCGCGTCGTCGACCAGTGCTATTTGTGCGATCTTTGCTACTTGACGAAGTGCCCGTACGTGCCGCCGCACCCATGGATGCTGGACTTCCCGCACACGATGCTGCGCGCCAAGGCGATCAAGTTTCGCAACGGCGAGGTGAGCGCGGGCGAGAAGCTGCTCGCGTCGACCGACACGCACGGCCAGTTCGCCGGCATCCCGGTGGTGGTGCAGGTCGTCAATGCGTTGAACAAGACCAAGCCGGTGCGCAAGGTGCTCGACTGGGCGCTGCACGTGCACCCCGATGCGTGGCTGCCCGAGCTCGCCACCCGGCGTTTTCGCTGGAGCGCCGCCGATGACGATGCGGCCACGCCCGTCGTCAACGGCCAGCGCACGTCCGGCAAGGTGGTGATCTTCTCGACCTGCTACGTCAACTACAACGAGCCCGGCATCGGCTTCGACCTGATCAAGCTGCTGCGCCACAACGGCATCGCGTACACGCTGGTCGACAAGGAAAGTTGCTGCGGCATGCCCAAGCTCGAACTCGGTGACCTCGACGGGGTGGCCAAGCACAAGGAAGCGAACATTCCCGTGCTGGCGCGGTATGCGCGCGAGGGCTGGGCGATCCTGACGGCGATCCCGTCGTGCACGCTGATGTTCAAGCAGGAACTGCCGCTGCTGTTCCCCGGCGACGCCGAGGTGGCGGCGGTGCAGGCGGCGATGTTCGACCCGTTCGAGTACCTGATGGCGCGCCACAAAGACGGCCTGCTCAAACTCGACTTCAAGGCCGCGCTCGGCAAGGTGAGCTACCACATCCCTTGCCACGGCCGCGTGCAGAAGATCGGCAAGAAGACCGAAGAGGTCTTCAAGCTGATCGGCCAGACGGTGGCGGTGCAGCTCAACACGGTCGAGCGCTGCTCGGGCCATGCCGGCACCTACGGCGTGAAGACCGCGTTCCATGCGAACGCGATGAAGATCGGCAAGCCGGTGTTCAAGGCGATGGCGCGCGACGAGCCCGACTACATCAGCTCCGACTGCGCGCTCGCCGGCCACCACATCGCGCAGGGCATGGCAGCCAATGCGCTGCCCACCGCGAAGCTCGCGCACCCGCTCAGCCTGGTGCGCATCGCCTACGGACTGGAGTGACGCAGATGTCGACGATCACCAAAGACAGCCTGATGACGCTCGAGGCCTATGCGAAGGTCCGCAACAGCGCCAAGCCCGACTTCATCCTTCACCGCAAGCTGCGCACCGTGCATTTGGGCGAGCACATGAGTGTGCAGTTCGAGGACGAGCGCACGATCCGTCGCCAGATCCAGGAGATGCTGCACATCGAAAAGATCTTCGAGGAAGAGGGCATCCAGAGCGAGATCGACGCCTACGCCGCGCTCGTGCCGGACGGCACGAACTGGAAGGCGACGATGCTGATCGAGTACCCCGATGCGCACGAGCGCAAGCGCGAACTCGGGCGGCTGATCGGCGTCGAGGACCGTCTGTTCGTCGAGGTCGAGGGCCACGCGCGCGTTCACGCGATCGCCGACGAAGACCTCGATCGCGAGAACGACCAAAAGACGTCGGCGGTGCATTTCGTTCGGTTCGAGTTCAGCAAGCCCATGCGCGATGCGGTGCGTGCCGGCGCGAGCGTGAAGCTCGGCTGCAACCACACGAACTACCCGGCGCACGCCGTGATCGCAGCGGAGACGCTGGCCAGCCTCGCCGGCGACCTCGCGGGTTGACCCACGCGGGCGCTCGTTCAGCGCCCGGCCATGCCGAACGCGCGGCGCCACGACAGCTCGAACACCGGCGAGATCGCACCGCGGCGCAGCACCCGGGTTGCGCCGACGCCCGCGCCATTCGCCGCCGGTGCCACCGGGCGCCAGGCACTCGAACCGCACGGCCGGCACCTATGTACTAATTAGTCAAAAACAATCAATAGTATCTATTTGATAGTTTATTATGCGGTTCGTTTTCATCTCCGCCCCGTATTCATCCACTTGCAAGGAATCATCCATGTCCCTGATCAACACCACCGTCCAGCCCTTCAAGGCCCAGGCGTTCAAGACCGGCAAATTCATCGAAGTCACCGAGCAGAGCCTGAAGGGCAAGTGGTCGGTGTTCATCTTCATGCCGGC
>JANMWQ010000416.1:0-3912 GCA_031394085.1 Rhizobacter sp.
GGAACTGCGCCGCCTGGTCGAACCGGCGGCGGTGCGGCTGGCGGCCGAGCGCGCCACCGCGCACGACATCGCCGAGATCGAAACCGCCTACGCCGGCATGAAGCTGTCAATCGAGGAAGGCGGCGACTACGTCAGCAGCGATCTGCGCTTTCACCAGGGCCTGCTGCGCGCCTGCCACAACCGCATGGTCGCGCAGATGAGCAAGGCGCTCGGCGCGCTGCTGCGCACCAGCTTCGAGATCTCGACCTCGCGCCCCGACAGCCCGGCGCAATCGCTGCCGCTGCACCGCGCGGTGCTCGATGCGGTGATTGCGCGCTCGCCGCAAAAAGCCGAGCGCGCGATCATCGTGCTGATCGACGGTGCGAACGACGACATCGAGGCCGTGCTCGCGACGCGGCGCAAGCTGCCGTCGCTCGGCCTGCCGCCGCTGTTGCTCAAGCGCCGTTCTCGCAAACCGGCCTGACACGCTGACCCGGGCACCGGGCAGCCGTCAGCCGAGCACGTGGCCCGCCGCCGCCACATAGAGCGGAATGCCGAGCAGGATGTTGAGCGGGAACGTCAGGCCGAGCGACATGCCGAAATACAGCGACGCGTTGGCCTCCGGCATGGCGTGGCGCAACACGGCCGGCACAGCGATGTACGAGGCGCTCGCGGCCAGCACAGCCAGCAGCGCGCCGTTGCCCACCGACAGGCCGCACGCGGCAGCCAGCGCCAGCGCCAGCGCGGCGTGCACGAGCGGCGCCGCAACGCCATACGCGAGCAGGGCAGGCGCCTTGCCACGCAGCTGCCCCATGTTGCGCGCGGTGAGCAGGCCCATGTCGAGCAGGAAGAACGCCAGCATGCCCTTGAACAAGTCTCCCGAAAAAGGCTGCATCGACACCTTGCCCGCCTCCCCGCTCAACAGGCCGACGGCCATCGAACCGAGCAGCAGCAACTGCGCACCGTCGGTGAACGATTCGTGCAGCACCCGACCGATCGAGAAAGCGGGCGCCGGCGCCGGCAGCAGCGCCATGGCGCCGCCGTTGGCCGACACCGCCACCGACACCGTGGCCGCTGCGCCCGCCGCACGCTGTCGCAACAGGTTGGCCATGACCATCGCCAGCACGATGGCGGGCGACTCCATCAGCGCCATCGCCGCGGCCATGTGACCGCCGTATGCCACGCCGTGACCATCGAGGTACTGCACCGCGGTGATGAAGGTGACGGCACTCACCGAGCCATAAGTCGCCGCGATCGCTGCCGCATCGAACGCCGAGACGATGCGCCGCAGCAGCAAGAACCCGATGATCGGCACGGCGATGGCAAGCGCCACGGCGCAGGCCAGGCTCACCACGACCTCGTTCGTGAGGCCCGATTTGGCAAGCGCGAAACCGCCCTTGAGCCCGAGCGCCATCAACAGGTAGAGCGCCAGGAACCGCGAGATCTGCGGCGGAATCTCCAGGTTCGACTTGAGCGTTCCAGCAGCGACACCGAAAGCGAAAAAAAGAATGGCGGGGTCGAGAAAGCTGTTCATCGGGACGGGGTCGGTGTTGTGGTTTGCGCGAATGTTAGGCAATCACCTGGTTCATGGCCAATCGATAGTTCAAGCGCTATGCATCACAATTACTCTATGCATGCCACCTACCGACAGTTGCAGTTGTTTCTCGCGCTGGTCGAGCACGGCGGCGTGACCGCCGCGGCACGCGCCTGCCACGTGACCCAGCCCACCGTCTCGATGCAGATCAAAGACCTGGCCGCATCGGTCGGCTTGCCGCTGTTCGAGCAAATCGGCAAGCGGCTGCACTTGACCGCCGCCGGCGCGGCGCTGGCGGAACACGCCCGCAACATGGCTGACGAATGGGCAGCGTTCGAGCAGAAGATCGCCGGGCTCAAGGGCATGACGCGCGGCCGGTTGAGAGTCGCGGTGGTCAGCACCGCCGAGTCGTTCGTGCCCGAAATGCTCGGCAGCTTCTGCGCCCGCCACCCTGCGATCGACATCGCGTTTCAGGTGCTCAACCGCGACGGCGTGGTGGCCAGGCTGCGCAGCAATCTCGACGACCTCTGCATCATGTCGACCCCGCCGGCCGACGTGGCCGTCGAGCAGCGCGCGTTCCTGCCCAACCCGCTGGTGGTGGTGGCCGCGAGCACGCACCCGCTCGTCGGTCGACGCTCGCTGCCGTTGGCCCGTCTTGCCGGTGAGCGCTTCATCCTGCGCGAGCTGGGTTCAGGCACACGCATGGCGTGCGACGCGCATTTCGCAGCACTCGGCTTTGCGCCCGACGTGCGCCTGGAGCTCGGCAGCAACGAAGCCATCAAGCATGCAGTGGCAGCGGGGCTCGGCCTGGCGGTGCTGTCGCGCCATGCGCTGGGCGCGGCGAGCTCGACACCCCTCGTCGCCGAGCTGAACGTGCGTGGCTTTCCGGTGCACTCGAACTGGTTCGTGCTGTACCCGCGCGGCAAGCAGCTGTCACCGATCGCGGCCGAGTTCCTGCGCCATCTTCGTGCGGCCGCCGCCCCGCTCGGCGGCAGTTGACCGCAACGCGCCGGCCGTTGGGCCATACACTTTTGCATGGCAAGGCAAACCGACCGCTTCGACTGGGCGCTGATGAGGAGCTTTCTGGCGGTGCTCGATGCCGGCAGCCTGACAGCCGCGGCGCGCCAATTGCAAGCCCAGCAACCCACGTTGAGCCGGCACATCGCCGAGCTCGAAGCGCAGCTCGGCGCGCCGCTGTTCGAGCGCACAGGCCGCGGCGTGTCGCCGACACCGGCGGCGCTCGCGATTACCGATGCCGCGCGCCAGATGGCGCTCGGCGCCGAGTCGCTGACCCGCGCGCTCGCGGGTCAGCGTGATCACACCACCGGCAGCGTGCGCATCACGGCCAGCCTGGTCGCCGCCGCCTACCTGCTGCCGCCGGTGCTGGCCGACCTGCGGCGCGCGGAGCCTGGCATCCAGCTCGAACTGATCGCCAGCGACCGACTCACGAACCTGCTGCGGCGAGAGGCCGACATCGCGGTGCGCATGGTCCGGCCCGCGCAAACCTCGCTGATCGCGCGCAAGCTGGCCGACGTCGACATCGGCGCCTACGCCCACGAGAGCTACCTGCAACGCGAAGGCACGCCGCGCGACCTGGCAGAGCTGAGCCGCCATGCCCTCATCGGCTACACGGCTGATGACCAGATCGAGCGCGGCTTGGCGGCGCACGGCTTGCCGTTCGATCGCACGCGCTTCGCGTTCCTCGCCGACAACCCGGTCGCCTACGGCATGCTGATCGCGCAAGGCGCGGGCATCGGCTTCGTCGCGCATTACAACGCGCGCTGCCTGCCCGGCGTGCGGCGCGTGCTGCCGCAGTTGGCCGTGCCCACGTTGCCGTGCTGGCTGGCCGTGCACCGCGAGATCCGGTCGAACAAGGTGGTGCGCCGGGTCTACGACTTTCTCGCCGCCGCCCTGCCCCGCGCGTTGCAGCAAGCCAGCTGAGCCATGCAAATAGGCATGACTGGCATGCCGCGCGCAGCGTAGCGGCCCGCGCGATGGCCTGACAAAGTCGACCCCGATGCGGCGACACCTCGTTGCCGCCGACCCACCGGGGAGCCTTCCATGCACACCGAACTTATCGCTCGACCCACGCTGCGGCGGCGTCGCTTCATTCGCCTCGCCGGTGGCGGCGCGGTGCTCGCGGCGCTGCCGCTGGCGGGCTGTTCGTCTGCCAACCCGCCGGCGGCCGTGCGCGCCTGGCAAGCACCCGACGCCAGCGCCGACCTGCGCCGCTGGATGCTGGCGCACGCCCTGCTCGCGCCCAATCCGCACAACCGACAGCCGTGGATCGCCGACCTGAAGCGCGACGCCGAGATCACACTGGTCTGCGACGCCGAGCGCCTGCTGCCCGAGACCGACCCGTTCGGCCGCCAGGTGCTGATCGGCTGCGGCGCCTTCAT
>JANMWQ010000016.1:0-3085 GCA_031394085.1 Rhizobacter sp.
CATCGGCGGCACGTAGATGCCGCCCGACATCACCATGTGCAGCGCCTCGAACAGCGTGTCGTTGCTGGCGCGCTTGGGCACGAAGCCCATCGCGCCGGCATCGATCGCCTTGATGACATCGCTGCTGCGGTCGGAGGCCGACACCACGACCACCGGCAGCGCCGGGTACGCGGCACGAAACTCGACCAGCACGTCGAAGCCGTCGGCGTCGCCGAGGTGCAGGTCGAGCAGCACGAGGTCGAAATCGGAATCGGCCTTCAGCGTTTCGCGCGCGGCGCGGGCGCTGCTGGCGCCGATCACCGTGGTGTCGCCGCCCAGCCCCTCGATCACGACCTGCAGCGCCTGCAGGATCAGCGGGTGGTCGTCGATCAGCAATACCTTCATGCAAGTTTCTCCAGCGGCGTGCCATCGTAAACCACGAGCGCGCGGCGTCAGACGTACCGGCGGGCCAGCGATTCGGCCACGCAGACCGGCTTATCGGCGCCCTCGCGCTCCATCGTGACCTCGACCGTGAGCTGCGCACCGCCTTCGAGCGGCTCGTACTTCGTCAGCTTGAAGTGGCCGCGCAGGCGGCTGCCCGACGGCACCGGCGCCGGGAAGCGCACCTTGCCGAGGCCGTAGTTCACGCCCATGCGTGTATCGCGCACCTCGAAGGCCGAGGCGCTCATCTCAGGCAGCAGTGAGAGCGTGAGAAAGCCGTGCGCGATCGTCGTGCCGAACGGCCCCTTCGCGGCGCGCTCGGCGTCGAGGTGGATCCACTGATGATCGCCGGTCGCGTCGGCGAACAGCTGGATGCGGCGCTGGTCGACCGTGATCCATTCGCTGACGCCGACGTTTTGGCCGACCAGGGATTGCAGGTCGGTGAGGTGCTCGAAACTTCGCATGCGGTGCTCTCGTTTGGTGACGGGGAAGGGTCAGGCGTCGAGCCACTGCGTCAGCGGCTGCCATTGTTCGGTGTCGCGTGCGAAGCGGCTCGAGCCCACGTCCCACAAGGTCAACCCGTGGGCCGCGAGGTGCACATAGTTCTGCGTGTCGCGCAAGAAGCCGAGCAGCGGCACGTCGAGGCCCTCGAGGAAGCCGCGCAGCTGATCGGTCGAGATCGTGCCCTCGCGGGTGCGCATGCCGAGAATCGCGATCTGCACCCGGTCGCTGCGTTTGTGGGCCAGCAACTGGCGCACGAACTCGTGGGTCGCGTGGATGTCGAAGATGCTGGGCTGCAGCGGGATCAGCACCTTGTCGGCCAGCTTCATCACCTCGTCGAGGCGCTTGCCGTGCAGGCCGGCCGGCGTGTCGAGCACCACGTGCGTCGTGCCCTTGGGTGGGCGCACGACCGCGTCGTGCAATACCTCCCAGGCGGCGATCGGCGCGAGGCTGGCGGGCCGCAGCGAGAGCCAGGTGCGCGCCGATTGCTGGCGGTCGACATCGCCGAGCATCACCTTGTGCCCGCGCGAGGCGAAGTAGCCGGCGATGTTGGTCGACAGCGTGGTCTTGCCCACGCCGCCCTTCGGATTGGCCACCACGATCACCGGCATGCGGACCCCTCTTTCGGTCGACTGGGTTGTCGACGCGGTTGTGGATTTTGAGGTTATGTTACCGGGGCCCGCGGGCAAGTCGCCATCGAGACTAACCAGCGCCGCCCGCCCCTGATCGCTCTCCACGGACGCCCATGGCCAACACCCAGATTTTCGCAATCGATGCCCCGGGCGTGCCCGCACCGGGGCCCGACGTGGTCGTCATCACGGCCCACCCGCAGATGGAGCACTCGCGCATCAACCGCCGCCTGATGCGCGCCGCGCGGCGCCTGCCGACCACCGAGAGCTCGCCGCTGATCGTGGTGCGCGACCTGTACTCGCTCTACCCCGATTACCTGATCGACGTGGCCGCCGAGCAAGCGCTGCTCGCGACCGCGAAGCTGATTGTCTGGCAGCACCCGATCCACTGGTACAGCATGCCGCCGCTGATGAAGCTCTGGCTCGACGATGTGCTCGCGTTCGGCTGGGCATACGGCCCGAGTGGCACCGCGCTGCGCGGCAAGGATCTGTGGCTGGTCGCGACCACGGGCGGGCCGCAAGACTCTTACCAACCGAACAGCTACAACCGCTATTTCTTCGACGACTTCTTGCCCCCGTACGAGCAGACCGCGAACCTGTGCGGCCTGCGGTTCTTGCCACCGCTGCTGCTGCACGGCGCCCACCGCGCCGAAGAACCCGAGGTCGAGGCCCACCTCGCCGTCTACGCCCAGCGCCTGTCGAGCTACCCGAACTGGCCCGAGCTCGGCGAGTTGCTCTACGAGCTGCCGGCGCTGATCCCGGAAGACGCCCGCCCCGACGAAGACGCCGACGATGCCTCCGACCCACCGCGCCGCGCCGCCTCGCAGGGAGCCGCTTGATGGAGCACGGCAACTGGCTCACCGGCACGTTGGTCTACCTCGCCGCCGCCGTGATCGCGGTGCCGCTCGCCCGGTTCCTCGGTCTCGGCTCGATCATCGGCTACCTCGCCGCCGGCATCCTGATCGGCCCGTGGGGGCTGAAGTTCGTCACCAACCCGCAGGACATGCTGCACTTCTCCGAGTTCGGCGTCGTGTTGATGCTGTTCCTCGTCGGGCTCGAGCTGGAACCGAAGCGTTTGTGGTCAATGCGCAAACCCATCTTCGGCTGGGGCAGCGTGCAGCTGTTCGGCTCGGCGGCACTGCTGCTGGGGATCGGCGCGGCCTGCGGCATCGACTGGCGCGTCGCGCTGGTGGCGTCGCTCGGCTTGGCGATGTCGTCGACCGCGATCGGCCTGGGCGTGCTCGGCGAGCGCGGGCTGATGAACACCACCTCGGGCCAGGGCGTGCTCAGCGTCTCGCTGCTGCAAGACGTGGCTGCGATCCCGATCCTGGCGCTGCTGCCGCTGCTCGCGATGGGGCATGCCACCCCCGAAGGCAGCGCCTGGGTCAGCGCCACCAAGGCGATCGGCGTGATCGCGCTGATCGTGTTCGGTGGCCGGCTGCTGATCCGCCCCGCGCTGCGCTGGATCGCGCGCAGTGCCACGCCCGAGATCTTCACCGCGGCCTCGCTGCTGCTGGTGGTCGCGACCGCGGCAC
>JANMWQ010000074.1:0-2235 GCA_031394085.1 Rhizobacter sp.
CCGGCGTGCGGCGGGCGATGACGCGAACGGCGGTGTCGAGCTGCGCGACCAGGCGCGGGTCTGCGAAGGTGGATGCGGGTGCAGCAGGCGCGGCGGCAGCAGGCCGGGCCGGTGCGCGGGTCGGCACCGAGGGCATCGGTCGCCATCGGCGCCACGATCAATGGCGCGTGCGACGCGCCGGATGCCGACTGCGCCGCCGATACTGCCGATATCGCTGGCGCGTCGGCGTCCAGGGCCGGGCGGCGAGCGACCGCGAAGAAGCGCAGTGCCGCGTTGGTGCGATAGGTCACCACCGGATGAAACGACGACGACGCGCTGCGCTGCAGCATGTCGGTGAGCGATGTCTGGAACAGGTCTTCGATGTGGCGCGAGCGAATCTCGTCGACCGACTGCAGACCGAGCTGGAACAACGCGCTGCGGTTGGCGGCCAGAATGCGCCCGTCGTCGCCCACCGCGAGCTTGCCTTCGTGCAGCGTGTAGACGAACTCGGGGCGGCTGTGAAAGTGCAGCGGGTAGGCGCCAGAGAAGCGCTGGTCGATGAGCCGGTTTTCGATCATCCGTGCGGTCATGCCGAGCAGCACCAGCAGGTGCTGCTGCATCAGCGCCGAGCGGCTGCTGACGTCGAGCACGGCGACGATGCGCCCGGACGGGTCGAACACCGGCACGGCCGAACAGGTCAGCTGCGTGAACTGCGTGAAGAAGTGGTCCTCGCGGCGCACCGAGACCGGGCTCGCGGCGACCAGGCACGTGCCCATGCCGTTCGTGCCCGCCTCGGCCTCGCTCCACA
Source organism: Rhizobacter sp. (assembly GCA_031394085.1). Classification (GTDB taxonomy): domain Bacteria; phylum Pseudomonadota; class Gammaproteobacteria; order Burkholderiales; family Burkholderiaceae_C; genus LMDS01. Next base: position 788 of record JANMWQ010000074.1, read on the forward strand.
TGCCGCCGGCGCGCAAGCCGAGCGGCCCGACCTCGGCCGCGAACTCGGGCGACGACACGAGGTGGATGATGACGCCGTCGATGTCGGTCAGCACCACGGCCGATTCGTTGTCGGCGAGCTGCTGGTACAGCGTGGTCATCTCGTAGCGCGCGCAGTCGATGACATCGGCATGGCGCGCCCGGCGTTCATCGAGCTCGACGCGGCCGATCACCGTCGGCCGGCGCGGCTTGTCGGGGTGCAGGCGGTACTCGTTGAGGCAGCGGCTCCACGACCGCATGACGACGTCGTCGGTCTGGTCGTGAAACCCGCTTCTGACCACATCCATGACGTGATCGGCATGCCGATCCGCAGGAACACCGGCCAATCCAGAACTGCGCAAGGTCAGCGACATCGATGTCTCCCGGTCAGTCCGCCACGTCTGCCGTAGTGGCTGACCTTTCGATTCTGGTCCGCGGCGCGCGCATCGCGCAACGGTTGAAACACGCAGGGCTCGCCAGAGTCGAGCTGCGTGTGGCCCACATTTTGCAACCGAACGTGCCACGCCGCTGAACGGACAGGTTCGGCAGCCGCCTCGATTCATCCACCCCGGAGCACGCATTGAACAACAGCCCGCTGCAACCCTCGTCCCTGGCCGGCGCATTGCCTGCGATGCCCACCCCCTCACCGCGGCAGCACGAGGCCGTGCCGCTCGACCTGATCTTCATCGAGGGCTTCGTCGGCGAGACCGTGATCGGCATCCACGAGTCGGAGTTGCACCGCCCGCAACCCCTGGTGATCGACGTGCAGGCCGGCTTGGCAAGGGCGCGCGCCTGCGACACCGACCGCATCGGCGACACGATCGACTACGGCGTCGTCTGTGAGCGGTTGCGCCGCCTGCTGCTCGAACACCGGGTGCAATTGCTCGAAGCCTTCGCGGAGTCGATCGCCGACATCCTGATCGGCGAGTTCGGCGCCCGGTGGGTTCGCGTGAGAGTGGTCAAGCCGAGGAAGTTCAGCGACGTGCAGGCCGTGGGCGTGCAAATCGAACGCACAGCGCCGGTATCGCCGCAGGCGGTGCGGGAGCCGCCGCAAGACAAGCCTTCACGCGCCGCCGCCGTGCTGCACCTGCTCGGCTCGGGCATGGTGCCGATCGGCCGCTGACAATCTCGCGGCCCTCACGTGGCGTGACGTGACCTGACCCGACCCGAACGACCACAAAAAAACCGACCGGCTCCCCGGTCGGTTTTTTACGCGCGCCCGGCGCTCGACCGTGGTCAGTTGTGCGCTGCGTACGGGTGACTCGAAGTGCCCTTCTTCGCGACGACTTCAGCCGCCGTCGGCGAACCCGCGACGGCGCGCTTGATCGACTCCTTGACGGCCTGGTAGTTGTAGTCCTGGATCTTCTTGTCGTCTTCGGCCAGCCAGTGGATGAAGACGCCGACGCAGATGAACAGGTTGTCGGCTTCGGC
>JANMWQ010000431.1:0-13766 GCA_031394085.1 Rhizobacter sp.
CATAGAAGCTTTCGCAACCGGGCGGCGCAAAGCTGGGATCGGTGGCGGTCGGCCGGTGCAAGTAGAGCGAGAAGTCTTCGCTCAGGACCTTCTTGTTGAAAATCTCGTCGAGCAGTTCGCGGTAGCGCTCGCCGAGCCAGATGGTGTGATGGGCCACGTCCGGATAGGCTTTGTGGGTTCCGAAGTACAAGACGAACAGGCCCATCGAGTAGCTCGCTGCGGTCAGCTTGAGCCGCGCTGACCAGGCTTGCTGGGCCTTCGGGATCATCGACGTGTACAGATGTGCGGCGTCGGCATTCGAGACCACCAGGTCGGCGGCCAAGACACTGCCGTCGGTCAGCTCGACCGCCGTGGCCACGCAACTCTCGACGCGGATGCGCTCCACGGTGCGACCGAGCTGCACGGCAACACCCCGGCGCTCCATCAAAGCGCCGAGTGCGCGGGTGATCGCGCCGGTTCCGCCCATCGCGAAGAAAACGCCGTGCGCCCGTTCGAGGTAGTGGATCAAGCCGTAGATGCTGGTCGTGTCGAAGGGATTGCCACCCACCAGCAATGGCTGGATCGAGAAGGCCTGGCGCAGCTTGTCGTTCTTCAAAAACTTTTTCACCAGGCCCCAAACGGTGCGATCGCAACGCAGGCGGACCAGGCTCGGAATCACCCGCACCATGGTGCGCAGCCGGTCGAACGGTTTGTCTGACAGCCGCGTGAAGCCGATGTCGAAAATGCGCTTGGAGTGCTCGAGCAGGCGCAAGTAGCCGTCTCGGTCGTCAGCCGAACCATTGGCCGAAATACGCCCGATCTCGGCCAGTGTTTCGTCGAGCGTGCCGCCGTAGTCGAACCGGTCGCCGTCGGCAAAACAAAAGCGGTACCAAGGCGTCAGGGGTACCAGCTCGACATGGTCGGCAAAGCGTTCACCGAACAGGGCGAACAGTTCCTCGAACAGAAATGGCGCCGTGATCACAGTCGGCCCCGCGTCGTGACGGAAGCCGTCGCATTCGAACACTTGCGCCCGGCCGCCGAGCTGGCGGCAACGGTCGATCAACGTGACCCGGTAGCCCTTGGCCCGCAAGCGCAACGCAGCGGCCATGCCGCCGAAGCCGGCGCCGACGACGACGGCATGGGGTGCCGCCGCCGCCCAGCGCGTTGTCGACGCTGGCTGGCGGGCTGGGGGCGCGAAGCCCGGGATGCGCGCTCGTGCGTAGTCAGCGCTCATGGTGGTTCCTCATTCGCAGATCCTCAGGGGTGACGGTCGGCGGGCCATCCGCCGACCTTCCCCGAAACGCTCAGTGGGCGGCGGTTTCGATCTCGGACTTGCGCGCAGCGATCATGAAGATCAAGACGCCGAAGACGGCCTTGGCGACGACGTCTGCCACCGTGTAGCCGACCTGCACCGCTGTGGTCGCTGCACCGCCCGTGAACCCGATCATCGGAAACACGAACACCACGGGATAGAACAGCCATGACACCACCGTCAGCCAGCGCGCCGCGCTGATGAGGCCGCGGGCACCTTCAGGCTGCGCAGCGATCGACTTCTTCAAGCCGACGAAGAGGTCGTAGACGATGATGACGAACGGGATCATCGCCAGCCCCCACCACAGCCAACGCGTGCCCGGATCAGACGAAATCTCGCCGGGGTAGCCCAGTACCACCATCAGGGCTGCGAGCAGGCCGAGCTTCGTGGCTTTAGCGCGCGTCTCGGCGCCCGACAAGCGCATCACCAGGATCAGTTCGACCAGCAGCAGCGGCACGGTCAGCAGCCAGTCGACGTATCGGTACGCATCGTTGAAGCGGGCGCCGGTGGGTTTCATCGCGCCGTCGACCAGGGCGTACGCCCCTTCCCAGCTGCTGAATATTCGAACGTAGTGGTACAGCGCGATCAGCGTCACGAGACCAGTGATGGTGAGCGCCGTTCGGTAGGGCGGCGTCACCTGCGAACGCGACAGGAAGAAGAAGACGGAGGCCGCGCCCATCACGGCGATCGTGAACGAGAACGCGTTGTAGACGAGGCTGAATTGCCCGGGGGAGATCGAGTCCATGACGGCATAGTTCAAGTGAAGGAGCCGCGAGAATAGTCTTTGCATAGGTTGTGTATAGCTCTACCCCATACAATTCCACTCTGACGACACGGTCGGTGGCGTCATCTCCTTCGTCGTTGCCGCGGTCGGCGGCAGCACTTGAATCATCAGCGGTTACAAAGCGCGAGGTTTCCATGACCCTGTCTGTCGCAGTCTTGATCACGGCGCTGCTCTTCGGTGGCATGACGCTTTACTCGTTCGGCTTTGCTGCCTTTTTGTTCACGGTGCTGCCGGCCGAGACCGCGGGCTCGGTGTTGCGCCGAGCGTTCCCGCACTTCTATCTGTTCGTGATCGTCACGGCGGCATTGGCTTCGGCATTTCTGTGGCCGCACGACCCGTTGGCCACTGCGCTCATGGCGTTGGTAGCGGTTACCACGGTACCGGCCAGGCAGACGTTGATGCCCGCCATCAACCGCGCAACCGACGGTGGGCTGCGCCGGCGCTTCAAGTGGCTCCACGGGCTTTCGGTGGTGATCACGTTGGCGCACATTGCTGCAGCGGGCTTCGTGCTCGTGAGATTGGTCTGACGCGATGGACAACAGGCACGCTTGTGAACGAGCCCCGAGGCCAGATCGCCGCAGGCCTCGAGTCCGGTTTCAACTCAATTGATCGAGGAGCGCCCGGGCCTCACGCAAATCGGCGGTGCCGAACCCTTCGGTGAATCGCTCGAAGACCGGCAGCAGTTCGGCGTGCGCTTGCTGTGCTCGGCCCGACGACGAACGCAGCCGCGCCAACGCCGTCGCTGCACGCAACTCGAAAGACAGCACCTGCTGTTGCCGCGCGCAGGCGATCGCCTGCATGAACTGGCCCTCCGCCGCGTCTTGCGCGCCGGCGCCGGATTGAAGCAGCAGCAGGCGGCCCTTGATGCACATCAGCTCGGGCAGGTACCAGCGTTCTTCGTCTTGTTCGGCCCGCTGCAACGCCTCGTCGATCGCCGCCAAGGCCTCTCGATAATCGCCACTCGTGCCGAGCGCCGAAGCGAATTCACCGAGCAAGACCATGTACCGGGGTGAGTGCCTTGCCACAGGGTCTGCGAATCCGGCTTGCATGATCCGCAAACCGGCTGCCACATCGCCGCGCCGGACCAGAACCGCACCGCTGAAGCAGCGCCCCCAGGCTTGCCACAGCGCGATGCCGTGGCGGGTGCAATGCGCCTCCATCAAGGCGGCATGCGCTTGAGCGGCCTCGAAGTCGCCGTTGAGGAGCGACACCAGGCACGCACCCTGCCCGAGCGAATTGACCAACGACAAGCTGTGGTTCAGCGACACGGCCTGCGCGATGGTTGTCACCACGATGCGCGCCGCATCGTCGGGAAAGCCACGCAGCCAGCGGATGCGCGCCTGAAAAACTCGCGCCGTCACCCACGGATCGAACTGGAAGCGAATGATGTGCGCCAGATTCGGCGGCGCAGTGTCGCTCCCCACCATGCGGTCGAGGTGCTCGCCAGCCCGAATCTGGTCACCCAGGAAGTGCTGCGAAATGCCGATCAACCGATGTCCGAGCCGCGATTCGTACGGTTCCGCCGCGGACTCGGCAACGACGAGAAAGCGCTCGGCGACGCGCAGCCCTTCGCGATACCCCCCGCGGTCGAGCCGGTCGACCCACAGGCCCCAAAGCGCGCGCAGCTGGTAGTCGTCGTCGCCCAGTTCGCGTGCAAGTTCGAGGGAGCGGGTCCAGGCGGCGCGCGCATCGGGCCCCATGCTGATGTAGAAAAGCGCCGAGCCGAGTGCCGCGAGCAGCCGCATGTCGCGGGCCGGGTCGCGCTTGGACTCACCCGGGTGAACGGCACGCCCCATCGACAAGGCCTGTTGCACGCGGATGCGGCACTCGTTGACGAGCGACAGATGAATCCAGAGCGGCACTGCGGCAACGGTCAGGGCCTCGGCGGTGTCGGCGCTCCCTGCCGGGGAGTAGGCCCACGCGAGCGCGGACCGAACGTTGTCGATATCGCGACCGGAAATGGTCTGCCAGCCGCTCGGCGGCAGATTCTCGAACTCGGCCTGGGCACTCTCGAGAACGCCGAGGTAATAGGCCGCATGGGCAGCCGCACAACGCACGAACTCGTCGGCCGCCGACAAGCGTTGCAACGCATAGGCTCGCGTCGTTTCGAGCAGACGGTAGGCGACCGTGCCTCGAACGGTGATCGCCACCACGAGCGACTTGGCCACGAGCTGGCCGATGTGATCGGGCACATCGGCACGATGCACGCCGCGGTCGTCTGCGTCGCCCGCGTCGTCTGCCACGACCGAGGCGGCCGCGGCGAGGCTGAAGTTGCCGGCGAAAACACCGAGCCGCCGGAAGACCACCCGTTCGGCCTGCGCCAACAGCTCGAAGCTCCAGTCGAAGGTGGCGAGCAAGGTCTGGTGCCGAGGCAGCGCGGTGCGCCTGCCACCGGACAAAAGCCTCAGCCGATCGTCGAGCCGCGCGGCCAGCTCCTCGATACCGAGCGCGCTGCAACGCACTGCCGCCAGTTCGATCGCCAGAGGAATGCCGTCGAGACAGCGGCACACCGTGGCGGCCAATTCAGCGAAGCGCCGGTCAGGTACGAAGCCGGGCTCGGAAGCCCTGACACGCGCCATGAACAGCGCCACCGCACCGGTCGCCGGGGCGCCGTCGTCAGCGCGCGTCGACTCTTCCGGCACTTCCAGTGGCGGGACCCGGTAGATGTACTCGGCCTGCGCCAAAAGCGGTTCGCGGCTGGTCGCGATGATCGATATCTGCGCACTCCCCTGCAGCAGGTCTTCGGCGATGCGCGCGGCGGCGTCGACCAGGTGCTCGCAGTTGTCGAGGATGAGCAAAAGGGATCGCCCTTTCACGGCCAACGCGACATGCTCAGCCGAGACCGTGCCGCTGACAGGCAGCACACCCAGCGCCAGCGCCACCATCGCGGGCACCAGTTCGGCATCACTCATCGGCCCCAGCTCGGCGAGCCATACGCCGTCGGCAAACCGCGGCGCGAGTTTTCGGGCGACCTCCAGGCCGAGCCGCGTCTTGCCGATGCCACCCGTGCCCACCAGCGTGAGCAGGCGGTGTGCGATGACCAGCTCGCAGACCTTCTCGACGACCGACTCGCGTCCGATCAGCTCGGACACGCGCTCGGGCAAGTTGGTCGGCACATGGGCCTGGGTCAGCGAAAGCGACGACCCGGCGCCGGCCTCCTCGATCTCCGCGGTGAACTGGTAGCCCCGCCCGGACACCGTGCGGATCAAGCTGCGGTTGTCGCCGAAGGCCTTGCGCAGTGCCGACATGTGGGCGTGCAGGCTGTTGTCTTCGACCACACGGCCGGGCCAGACGCTGTTCATCAGCTCTTCGTTGCTGATGACCTTGCCATTGCCTTCGATGAGCGCGAGCAGCAGGTCGTAGGCCCGACCGCCGAGGTCGACCGGCACGCCGTCCGCCAGCAGCTCACGCCTTTGCAAGGCCAGCGTGTAGCGGCCGAACCGCAGGAGGCGCGGTACTGCGTCGCTGACTTGATTCATCGCCGAGTGTAGAAACAAATGCGCGTTCGACGGGCAGTCGATTCGCGCTGTTTCAAAAGCGGGGATGGATTGGAGCGAACCGACGCGGTCGTGCGCGAGGCCAGGCCGCTACGCTCGAAGCCACGGCATCGCCTGCGCACAGCCGCGCGTGATGCGAAAGAGTTTGTAGCTGACCGTCCCGCTTGATTCCAGTCGTTCGACGAGCGATTTGCCAACGAGGCTGCTCAACCGCTCGAGTGCATCTGCAGCGTCGACTCCGTCGGCCGCCAACAGCTCACAAGCGTCGACCAGGCTGAACGGCTCGCTGAGTTCGCTCACCCGCTTGAGCGCCCAGCGCTCGGGCGCAGACAGGGCCTCGAAACTCCAGTCGAGCGTGGCCTGCATGCTGCGTTGTCGCTCGGGCGCCGTGCGCGAGCCGTGCGTGAGCCACGCCATGGGTTGGTCCAGATGCGCGACAACCCATTCGACACCCACGCGAGCGGCGCGAACCGCCGCCATCTCGATCGCGAGGGGTATGCCGTCGAGCGCAAGACAAATCGCACGGGCCGCTCTGACGCCAGCGTCACTCGAGGGTGCGGCCCCACCCGATGCAGCGAGCCGCGCCAGGAACATCCGCACCGCAGGCGTCCTGGAAACAGCGTCTGTATTGCGCAGGTGAGTGTCCGGAAGTTCGAGCGGGCCCAGTCGATACGTCGACTCGCCTTCGACGCGGAGCGGCTCGCGGCTCGTCACCAGCACGCGAGTCGCCCGTTTTCGGCGCAGCGTGGCGTCGGTCAGCTCGGCCGCCAAGCCGATCCATCGCTCGCAGCCGTCGAGAACGAGCAGCCGCGCAGGCGCATCGACCGCCGAGAAACCGGCCGGCGAGGCGCGCAGCCCCGCCGTGTCGACATCCCCGATGACCGCAAGAACCGCCGCTCGCGCCGCCTGCGGTGTGCGGGTCGCCGCGAGGTCGACCCACTGGACGCCACCTGCCAACTCCGGCATGAGCGAGCGAGCGAGTTCGCAGCCCAACAAGGACTTGCCGAGACCGCCGAAGCCGGCGATGGTGACGAGGCGCTGCGTGCGCACGAGACCGGCCAGCTGGTCGAGCTCGCGCTTGCGGCCGACCATTTCGAGCGTCAGCTCGGGTACCGTCGCCTGGAATGCATCGGGGGCACGCGCCTGCGGGCTGGACCGCAACTCCCCGGCAAACTGATAGCCGCGACCAGAAACCGTCACGATCAAGTCTCGGTCCGAGCCGAATGCGCGGCGCAACGCTGTGATTTGCGCCTGCAAGGCGTTCTCGCCCACGACGCTGCCCGACCACGCCTTGAGGATCAGCTCACTCTTGCTCATCGTGCGCCCTGGCGACTCCACCAGCGCCATCAGGAGCTCGAACGCGCGGTCGCCCAGCTCGACAGCAGCGCCCGCACGCAGCAACACTCGCTGGCGGACCAGCAGCCGGTAGGTTCCGAAAGAGACGACGTTGTCGGGGGTTTCGCCTGACCGCAGCATGCGCAAATGTACGGCGCCGATCAGCGAACTCCAGCGAAATTCAGCGACGCGAATTTCAAGACTCTTCAGAACGAATCACTCGGCGACCGGGACTTGCCAGCGGCAGACCTCTATCTTTTGGCTAACGCGCAGCACTTGCCGCAACCAACAAAAGGAGAAGACCATGTCCAGCACCGATCGAATCAGGGTTCTTGTCGTTCACGGCGACGCCGTATCGCTCGCGGGGTTGTCGGCCACCTTCCGCAAATGCCCGGAGTTCGACATCGTCAACGCCGACGACGACTCGGCAGGCGCGCATGTCATGCACCCGTCACCGGCGAGATGGCTGGCCGATGTGGTGGTGGCCGACTACGAGCGTGGCATCGAGCTCGCAGCGCGCATCGCGCGCTACCCGGCCTCGGCCGTCGCGTGCAAAGTGATGATCGTCGCCTCGGCCGATCGCGAATGGGAGATTCGCCATGCGCTCGAACGCGGCGTGCGCGGCTACCTGCTGGCGGGCTGTGCACTGAGCGAGCTGACGGTCGGCGTGCACGCGGTCCACAAAGGAATTCGGCACCTCGGCGCAGGCGTGGCACAACGGCTGGCCGAGAGCCTTTCGGGTGAATCGCTGACGCTCCGCGAAGAGGCCGTGCTTCGACTGGTCGTGGACGGGTTGGGCAACAAGGCGATCGCCACCCGGCTCGACATCGCGGTGGGCACCGTCAAATCGCACGTGAAGGGCGTCTTCAACAAACTTAACGTCGAAAGCAGAACGCAGGCGGTGGCCGCTGCAGAGCGGCGTGGCTTGCTCCGCAGTGTGCCGCAGCAAACGCAATCGGACGGCGCAGTTCAGGAGCGTCCTTCTTGCGTCGTCGCGTTGCATCGCCCTGCCCTCGAATCACGCGAACGCCTGGTGCAGTTTGAAACGGCGACGCGGCAAGAGCCGCAAAGGCAAGCTGCCCATTGCATGAACTGACCGCCCGATGGTCGCATTCCGAACCGGGAGCGAAACACGAAGTCGATGCACCCGATTCGCGACAGCGAGAGGCCGCCGACACCGGTCGACGATCGCCTTCGGCAACCATCGCGGCCATCGGGAATCAGGCGGTGCGAATCAGAACGAGTACGCGAAGCGCACCTGCAACACCCAGGCGCTGGGCACCGACGGATCGGTGTTCGGGTTTCTGACGTACTGGAGGTCCGGCTGCACCGTCAGGTACTTCGAGAGCGGCGCCAGGTAGGTCACCTCGACCGTCGTCTCAGCCCGCGAAATGGCCACGCCTTGGGCCCGTTGCGAACGACTGTAGTGAGCGCCGTTGACCGCCCGCGCGACCGACAGGCCGAGCTGATCGACATCTCGGCCGAGGCCCCAACCCGATCCGATCAGCCCGGCTCCGAAGTAGGTCGAGAACCGATTGGTTCTGGCGTCGGCGAGGCCGGCCTGCGCGAAAGCCGCGAGCTGCTTTCGGGACGAAGCGTTCGGCCGCACGAGCGCGAGTTCCACGATCGCATAAGCGCCCGATGTGCCGCAACGAACTCTCGCAACCCCGGCCGGATCCATATCGCTGAGGTCGCTGTAGCGACCGGTGTAACGCCACGCGCCGAACGCGAACTTGTCTTCGTACGATGGCAACGCAGAAAAGCGGCCGATCCGGTCGTGCGCATTGCGGCGCTCGTCGGCATCGGCGGTCGGCTGCGTTCGCCAGGCGACCTCGGCCACGCCCAGCAGCCCGTCTCCCGCCCGAAACGCAGCGCGCGAGCCGTCGGGCCGCACGATCGGCACGCCGTCGAGAAGTGCCGCACGCAGCACCCACCCCGGCGCTGGCTTCAGATCGATCCGAAGCCCTGCCGACGTGCGCGGGAAGATCGACGGCCCCGAGACGCCACTCTGAGCGAACTCGGGCCCGATCCCGAAAGAGCTGTTGACGAACAGGCCCGCTGACGTCAGCCGATAGAACTCGCTGTTGAGGTCATAGATGCCCGCGAGCAGCGACAGCGTGTTTCCAGCGAAGTTGTGCTGGACCCAGAACTCTTCGATCTGGGTGCCGGGCGGGCCTTCGATGCTGCTCACACCCTGCGCATCGCCGACACGCTGGCTGGGCCGTCCGCCATGGATATTCAAGACATCGAGGAAGGCGGTGGTTCCTTCCCACCGGCCGGCAGGCCCCGTCGCGGTGAGTTGCAGGTGGAGGTTTCCGACATAAGTGGTGCCGCGTCGGACCCCTCCTCGAAGGTCGTTCAAGACGGTTCCGCCGTACACCAGACCCGGCGCCAACCAACTGGTTTGCGCAACCGGATCGCCGACATCGGCGGTGGCGACGCCGTGGGCAGCGGTGACAAACCACAGGCCGAGGAACGCGCGCATGCCAAGCGACCCCGAGCGCTTCGCCGGGGCCTGCGCGTCACGCATCGGGACGGCCCCATGCGCCGTGTCGAATTTCGTGGCTGCGCAGCGATTCGCGAACGGCACTGGCCACATCCAGCCGCCTCGGGTCGATCGAGAGTGATTCATGGTGGGAGCGTTCGGGTTCTCGGTTGAATGCACTGGTGTCCATTCAAGCTTAAGTTCCGAGCAGCCGGGCGGCAAGGGTCGAAGGGAGCCAACGCGTCAGACACTTCGACGCCGCGATCGCGGCGAGCGCGATCCATCGTCAATCGGACATCGAATTGGTCAGCCCGGAGGGACTCGAACCCCCGACATCCGACTTAGAAGGTCGGTGCTCTATCCAGTTGAGCTACGGGCTGTGGAGAGGTACCAGCGGGCCGGGCGGCCGAGGCACTGTGCAAAGAGGGATGGTCGGGGCGGTGGGATTTGAACTCACGACCACCTGGTCCCAAACCAGGTGCGCTACCAGGCTGCGCTACGCCCCGACGAGCTTCGCATTGTACTCAGTGCGCGGGGGCAATCGTCGGCGCCGGCAAGATCAGTTGTTCAGACACCGAAACGCACTGCTGAATGTGTTGCTCGCAAACGAATTTCAGCGACGAGAACGTGAGCGCCGCCGACACGGCCTGCCCGGCGATCGGCACGTATTTCGCAGCTTGCTGCGTGGTCAGCCGCACGCCGACGAGCTTGAGCAGCTTGATGATCAGCTCGCGCGTGACGAGCTTGCCGACCAGCAAGCCGCCGCCGGCCGAGATCGTTTTGTAGACCACCAGCCGCCGATCGGGCGCAAGGCGCTCGACCTGCTCGGGCGTGAGCCCGAACGCGCGGTTGATCTCGGGGATCAGCTTCATCAGCACCGCGACATCGGTGACCCAATCGATGCCGGGGATCGGCACCATCGAGACGCCGGCGGCGACCATCGCGCGCTTCGTGACGAGGCGCCGGCAATGTTTGACCACGGCTTCGATTTCCTTCGGTGTGTCGGGCACGACGATCCACTCGGCCGGCAGCACGTCGCGCTTTTTCATCGAATCCGCCCGACTCAACTCGACGACGGGCCTTTGAGCTTGCTGACGATGAACAGCAGCAAGATCGCGCCGATGACCGACGCGAGAAAGCCGATCGGCTGCCCCTCGGTGTACCAGCCGAGTGCGCGCCCGGCGAATCCTGCAAGGAATGATCCGGCGATGCCGAGCGCCGCCGTCAGGATGATCCCGAGGCTCTGCGTGCCCGGCAGGAGCGCGCGCGCGATCAGGCCGACGACGAAACCGATAACTGCCATCCAGACATAGCTCATTGCTCGCTCCTCTGTGGTGAAAGACCGCTGCCAATGTAGCGCATGCCCGCTGCTCGACAGTTCAGGACGAAAGCTGCGCCCAGACCTTCTCGAGCCGCTTCACGCTCACGGGCTGCGGCGTGCGCAACTCCTGCGCAAAGAGGCTGACGCGCAGTTCCTCGATCAGCCAGCGGTACTCGTCGAGGCGCGCATCGGCCACGCCTTTGCGCTCGGCCAGGTGACGCCAGTAGCGCGACTCGATCGGGCGCAGTTCGGCCAGGCGCTGCGCATCGCGTGCAGGGTCGGCGCGCTGCTTGTCGAGGCGCATGACGATCGCGCGCAGGTAACGCGGCAGGTGCGCGAGCTGCGCCCAAGGCGTGTCGGTGACGAAGCGCTTGGGCACGAGCCGGCCGAGTTGCGCGGTGATGTCGTCGACGACGTCTTTCGGCGCGCGCGCGTCTTTCAGCTTGCGCAATGCGGCGGTGTGTTCGAGAAGGATGCCCCCCGCACTGCGCGCGACCTCGCTCGCGATCAGCGTCAACCGCCCTCGCCCGCTCTCGACCATGCGCGCGAACGCGGCGGCATCGGTCGGCAGCGCATCGGTGAGAAAGGCGCGGTCGAGCGCCACGCCGATGACCTGATCGCGCAATTCGTCGGCGCTGCCGTTGCTGACGAGCAGGTAGGCCACGCTCATCTTCTGCAGGTCGGGAATGTTCTTCTCGAGGTACTTCAGCGCCTCCTTGATCTGCAGCGCGATCAATCGACGCAGGCCGACGCGGTGTTTGCGCGCGGCGACATCGGGCTCGTCGAAGACCTCGATCTCGACGTGCGTGGTCTTGTCGATGAGGGCGGGAAAGCCGATCAGCGCCTGGCCGCTCTTGCGGATCTCCATCAGTTCAGGCAGCTCACCGAAGGTCCAGGCGGTGTATTTTTCGGCGGCGCTCGGACCACCCTCACCCCCGCCCTCTCCCGCGTGCGGGAGAGGGAGTGAATTGCCCCCTCTCCCTCTGGGAGAGGGTTGGGGTGAGGGCAAGGCTGCCGGCCTCGCCAGCGACCCCGCCACCCCCACCTTCAACCCCGCCAACGCCTGAAACGCCGACCGCGCCTGCCCGCCCAATTCGGCCTTGAGCGCCGCGAGGTTGCGCCCGGTGCCGAGCTGCCGGCCGTGCTCGTCGTCGATGCGGAAGTTCATCAGCAAATGCGGCGGCAATTGCTCCAACTTGAAATCGGCGCGTTTGATGTCGAGCTGCGTCTTGTCGCGCACGTGCTTCAACAGCACGTCGAGCAAACCGCCGTGACCGAACTCGACCGCCTCGATGAACGCCTGCGCATAGTCGGGCAGCGGCACCAGCCGCGAGCGCGGCCGCTGGTGCAGGCTCTTGACGAGGCCGAGCACCTTGTCTTTGAGCATGCCGGGCACGAGCCACTCGCAACGGTCGTCGTTGACCTGGTTGAGCGAGTAGATCGGCACCGCGACGGTCACGCCGTCTTTCGCATCGCCGGGCGAATGCAGATACGTCGCGGCGCAGTCGACGCCGCCGAGCCGGATCGTCTTCGGGAACGCATTGCTCGTGATGCCCGCCGCCTCGTGGCGCATCAGCTCCTCGCGCGTCAGCATCAGCAGGCGTGGCTCGCGTTTCGATTCTTCGCGGTACCAGCGCTCGATCGAATGGCCGCTGCACACGTCGGCCGGCAGCTGCGAATCGTAGAACGCGTGGATCAAGTCGTCGTCGACTAGCACGTCTTGCCGGCGCGACTTGTGTTCGAGCTCCTCGACCTGCGCAATCAGCTCGCGGTTCGCCGCGACGAACGGCAGCTTGGTCTCCCACTCGCCGGCGACCAGCGCCTCGCGGATGAAGATCTCGCGCGCTGCGACCGCATCCACATTACCGAAGTTCACGCGCCGGTTGCTGTAGATCACGATGCCGTAGAGCGTCGCGCGCTCGAGCGCGATCACCTCGGCGGCCTTCTTCTCCCAGTGCGGCTCCAACAACTGGGTCTTGATGATGTGGCCTGCTATCTGCGGCAGCCACTGCGGCTCGATTCCCGCGATGCTGCGGCCGAACAGGCGCGTCGTCTCGACCAGTTCCGCCGCGACGATCCATCGCCCCGGCTTCTTCGACAGGTTCGCACCCGGGTGCTTGTAGAAGCGGATGCCGCGCGCGCCGAGGTACCAGTCCTCGTCTTCGCTCTTGCAGCCGATGTTGCCGAGCAGGCCGGCGAGCATCGACAGATGGATTTGCTCGTAGGTGGCCGGCGCGCCGTTCAGCCGCCACTTGTGTTCGGCCACCACCGTGTGCAACTGCGAGTGGATGTCGCGCCACTCGCGCACGCGGCGTGGCGAGATGAAGTTGTCGCGGAGCAGTTGCTCCTGCTTGCGTTGCGAGACCTTGTGAACGCTGGTGGCGCCGAGTGCGGCGCTGCCCTGCCCGCCTCTGATGTCCTCGAGCCACTTCCACAACTTGAGGTCACCGATGAACTCCGAGCGCTCGTCGTCGAACTTCTTGTGCGCTGCATCGGCCGCCTGCTGGTGTTCGAGCGGCCGGTCGCGCACCTCCTGCACGCTGAACGCGGCGGCGATGACCAGCACCTCGGTCAGCGCCTCACGCGAACGCGCCTCCAGAATCATCCGGCCGACACGCGGGTCGAGCGGCAGGCGCGCGAGCTCACGGCCGATCGGCGTGAGTTCGTTGAGCTCGTCGACCGCGCCGAGCTCGGCGAGCAACTGATATCCGTCGGCGATCGCGCGCTTCGGCGGTGGCTCCAGAAACGGAAAGTCCTCGACCGTGCCGAGCCCGAGCGACTTCATCCGCAGAATCACGCCGGCCAGCGACGAGCGCAGGATTTCGGGGTCGCTGAACTTCGGCCGGCCGGCAAATTCCTTCTCGTCGTACAGCCGAATGCAGATGCCGTCGCTGACCCGTCCGCACCGCCCCGCACGCTGGTTGGCGGCGGCCTGGCTGATCGGCTCGACCAGCAACTGCTCGACCTTGTTGCGGTAGCTGTAGCGCTTGACCCGCGCGGTGCCGGCATCGACCACGTATTGGATGCCCGGCACCGTCAGCGAGGTCTCGGCC
>JANMWQ010000091.1:0-2586 GCA_031394085.1 Rhizobacter sp.
GATCCAGCTCTCGGCGGAGCGCCTGCAGCACAAGCTCGGGCCCAAGCTCGAAGGCGCCGACCAGGCGATGCTCGCGCGCTCGGTCGCGACCATCGTCAACCAGGTGCAGGCGATGAAGACGCTGGTCAACGAGTTTCGCGACTACGCGCGGCTGCCGGCTGCGCACCTGATCCCGATCGACCTGAACGCGCTCGTCTCCGAGGTGCTCGGCCTGTACGGCGCGGCGCAGGAGGCCGGTCGGTTGCATGCCGATCTCGCGACAGCGTTGCCGCTGATCGTCGGTGACAGCACGCAGCTGCGTCAGGTGATTCACAACCTCGTGCAAAACGCGCTCGACGCTGTCGCCGAGCAGCCCGACGGGCGGGTGCGCGTCGGCACCGAAGTCGCGCGCAGCGAGCAGGGCGAGTTGCGTGCCGTGCGCTTGCAGGTGATCGACAACGGGCCGGGCTTCTCAGACAAGGTGCTCAAGCGCGCGTTCGAGCCCTACGTGACGACCAAGACCAAGGGCACCGGACTCGGCCTCGCGGTCGTCAAGAAGATCGCCGACGAACACGGTGCCCGGGTGCGCATCGTCAACCTCGGCACCGGCGTCGAAGGCGATGCGGCGGGCGGTTTGTCGCGCGGCGCGCAAGTCTCGTTATCATTCGCAAAATTCGCATCGGGAGCCGGCGCCTCCCTTCCTGCAGCAGCTACTCCAGAATCACACGGCACCCCGGCCGCTTCCGGCGCGCACTGAGCACCCATGACAACCCCCACGTCACTTCGTTCCTGCCCCCCGAGGGGGCCATCAGCCGACTCGGGGCGGCCTGGCGCCGCTTGATCCATGGCCACCATTCTTGTAGTCGACGACGAGCTCGGCATCCGAGCCCTGCTCTCAGAAATTCTTGCCGACGAAGGCCACACCATCGAGCTGGCCGAGAACGCCGCACAGGCACGTGCCTGCCGCGAGCGGATGCGACCCGACCTCGTGCTGCTCGACATCTGGATGCCCGATGTCGACGGCATCACGCTGCTCAAGGAATGGGGTGCGACCTCGCTGCTGACGATGCCCGTCATCATGATGAGCGGCCACGGCACCATCGACACCGCGGTCGAGGCGACCAAGTTCGGCGCGATGGCCTTTCTCGAAAAGCCGATCACGTTGCAAAAGCTGCTGCGCGCGGTGGAGCAAGGCCTCGCCAAACCGGCTTCGCGCGCCGCGGCGCAACCGAATTCGCAGCACCACAACGCGGGCGAGAACGGCCTGACGGTCGAAGCTGCGATGACGGGCGGCGTGATGCTGCCGACCACGCCGATGATGCTTGGGCCCCAATCCGAGCAGAGCTTCGACCTCGACCGCCCGCTGCGCGAGGCGCGCGACACGTTCGAGAAGAGCTACTTCGAGTTCCACCTCTCGCAAGAGAACGGCAGCATGACGCGCGTTGCCGAAAAGACCGGCCTGGAGCGCACGCACCTGTACCGCAAGCTCAAGCAACTCGGCGTCGACCTCTCGCGCAACAAGCGCGGTGGCGGGATGTAGAGCGAGCGCCGTTCTCGTCGGGCGTTTTTGCTCGGATATACTTGAAGGCTCACGGCCTGGTAGCTCAGTTGGTAGAGCAGCGGATTGAAAATCCGCGTGTCGGTGGTTCGATTCCGCCCCAGGCCACCAGAATTTTCTCGAAGTGGTTCGCCCATTCGAGCCTGCAAAAAAAGCCCGGCCCGCCCGGGCTTTTTTGCGCCTGGATTTGACGCACCACCGGGTGCGCACCGGCCGAAATTCTCCAGCCCTCGGCAAGCCAGTGCTGACACACTGTCCCTCGGACGGCACAGACGCGCGCACTGCGTTCGCACGTTGCGCCCGTCCAACCGCGCTCGCGGCGGCGGAACAGGGCTTGCTTTGTTGGGCAACCCGCCACCCGAACCGCACGCGGTGACCTTTGCACCCATGGACATGTCCCAACCGGCCCTCGAAGCCTTGCGCGTTGACGCCCCGCCATCGGTGACCGTCTGCGCGCCGGGTCGCCTGCACCTCGGATTTTTCGACCCCGCGGGAACGCTCGGCCGCTCCTTCGGCAGCCTGGGTCTGGTGATCGACGGCTTCGAGACCGAGGTCTCGCTCGCCGCATCCGCCACGAATCGCGTCACTGCCATCGGCGCTGCCGAGCAGGCCGAGGGCGAGCGCGCGCACGCGTACCTGCACCGGCTGCAACAGCACAGCGGGCGCCACGAGCCGATGCATCTGGTGCTGCGGCGCGTGCTGCCCGCGCACGCCGGTTTCGGCTCCGGCACGCAGCTCGCGCTGGCCATCGCGCGCGCATTCGCGGCGTGGCATGGGCTCAATGTGGCCACGCCGGTGCTGGCGCAATGGCTGGGCCGCGGCGCGCGTTCGGGCATCGGGATCGCGGGGTTCGACCATGGCGGCTTGCTGGTCGACGGTGGGCCGGGTGGGGCTGACACCGCGGGCAACGCGGGCGCATCGGCGCCGCTGCTGTCCCGCCTGCCGTTGCCCGAGGCGTGGCGCGTGCTGGTGGTGGAACACGGCGCCGAGCGCGGCCTCTCGGGGGCCGACGAGCGCCGCGCGATCGCCGCCCTGGCGCCGTTGCCGCA
>JANMWQ010000127.1:0-2164 GCA_031394085.1 Rhizobacter sp.
GCAGCCATGTCACCGGCACCGGCTATGCGCCTGACGGGCAGGTCGAGCACCAGGGCGTCGTACTGATCAGCGGGCCGGTGCACCAGGAGCATGTCGCCGTGCTCAGCGGCGGCAGCCTGGCCGGCAACGCCGAACTGCACCAGGAGGCCGGCGGCGAATGGCGCATCGAAGGCGATCCCACCGAGGCGGCGTTTCTCGTGGCCGAGCGCAAGTTCGGCGTCACGGAACGGCGTGAGCGGCGCTTCGAGCGCATCGGCGAGATTCCGTTCACCTCCGAGCGCAAGATGATGTCGACGATCGAACGCGATCGCGAGAACGGCGATGCGGTCCTGGTCATCACCAAGGGCGCACCCGACGTGCTGCTCGAGCGCTGCACGCGGGTTCGCGTCGGCATGGAGACGGTCGACCTCGACGCGGCGCTGCGCGCGCGCATCCTGGCCGAGGTCGACACGCTGTCGGACGCCGCGCTGCGCACGCTGGCGGTGGCCTACCGCCCGCTCGCGTCCGGCGAGAACCAGGGTGCCACGGAGTCGCTCGAACACGACCTGGTGTACGTCGGCACTGTCGGCATGATCGATCCGCCGCGCCCCGAAGCCGCCGCGGCGATCCGCGAGGCGCGCCGGGCCGGCATCCGCGTGATCATGATCACCGGCGACCACCCGCGCACGGCCGCACGCATCGCCGCCGATCTCGGCATCGTGCCCGCCGGCTCCCCGGCACTCACAGGGCTCGAGCTGGATGCGCTCGACGACGCGGCTTTCGACGACGCCGTTCGGAACACTTCGGTCTTCGCGCGCGTCGCGCCCTCGCACAAGCTTCGCATCGTGGCAGTGCTGCAGGCGGCGGGCCACATCGTCGCGATGACCGGCGACGGCGTCAACGACGCGCCGGCGCTGAAGGCCGCCGACATCGGCATCGCGATGGGCGTGACCGGCACCGAGGTCACCAAGCAGGCCGCGAAGATGATCCTCGCGGACGACAACTTCGCGACCATCGTCGTGGCGGTGCGCGAGGGCCGCGGCATCTTCGAAGGCATCGGCAAGTTCCTGCGCTACCTGCTGTCGTCGAACATGGGCGAGGTGTTGACGGTGTTCCTCGGCGTCGTCGGCGCCGGCGTCATCGGGCTCACGGCGGCGAGTGGCGCGGTGGTGCTGCCGCTGCTGGCGACGCAGATCCTGTGGATCAACTTGGTCACCGATTCCGGCCCCGCGCTGGCGATGGGCATCGATCCGCCGAGCGGCGATGTCATGGCGCGCCGGCCTCGGCGCCGCATTGATCCCGTCATCGATGCGCGCATGTGGTCGGGCGTGATCCAGATCGGCGCGGTGATGGCGCTGGCGACCTTGCTGACGATCGACATGCTGCTGCCCGGCGGCCTGGTCGAAGGCACGAACGATCTGGCGACGGCCCGCACGGCGGGGTTCACGACGCTGGTGTTCGCGCAGCTGTTCAACTGCTTCAACGCGCGCTCCGACACGGTCAGCGCGTTCTCGAATCCGTTCGTCAACCGCTGGCTGTGGGGCGCGGTCGCACTCTCGGCGCTGCTGCAGGTGGCGGTCGTCAGCCTGCCGTTCCTGAACACCGCCTTCGGCACGCTGCCGCTGGCGGCAGGCGACTGGTGGCTCTGCGTCGCAATGGGCAGCACCGTGCTCTGGTACAGCGAGGCGCGCAAGGTGCTGAGCCGCCTGATGGACCGGGCGGGCGACAAGGCAAAGCCGCTCGACGAACCCGCTCCTTCGACCCGGGCACGACCATGAACCCACCGCCACCTTCACGGCCGGGGCCAGTGCCGCTGCCGCTGCCGCCGGCCACTGGCCCCCTGAAGCGGATCGGCCTGGTCGTCGCGCCGGCGGCGTTGATCGCCATCGCGTCGATGCCGACACCCGCCGGCCTGCCGGTCGCCGGCCAGATGATGCTGGGCATCCTGGCCTTCGCGGTGATCGGCGCCTTGATGATCTTTTTGCTTGCATACGCACCCGACGCGGCAAAGCCCACAGGCACCGACATGGGCACCCGTGCATCGCTCGGGCTGGCGTTGTCCGGCTTCTCCAACAGCGCGGTCGCGCTGGTGGCAGCGGCCTGCTTCATCGCCGCCGCCATGACCGCCACCGGCCTCGACCGGAGCATCGCGCTGTCGCGACCGTGCTGCTGGTGATCTTCGCGC
>JANMWQ010000140.1:0-1751 GCA_031394085.1 Rhizobacter sp.
ACGATGCGCCGCGCGCGCTGAAGCGCTTCGCTCATAAGGTCGAGTTGGCGGGCGCCTCGTCGAAGCGTGGATCGGGGTCGTCCGGCACCGCGTTTTTTAGCGATGCGACGTGCTTGTAGATCGCACGAATCAGCGGCTCGCTGCCCTCGCGCGTGAGCGCCGAAATGTGAAACACCGGGCCCTTCCACTTGAAGCGCTTGACGAAGTCCTTCACGCGCTTCTCGCGCTCTTCGACCGGCACCATGTCGATCTTGTTGAGCACCAGCCAGCGCGGCTTGTCGTGCAGCGATTGGTCGTACTTCTTCAACTCGCCGACGATCGCCTTGGCCTGCGCGACCGGATCGACCGCATCGTCGAAGGGCGCGAAATCGACGAGGTGCAGCAGCAGGTGCGTGCGCTGAAGGTGACGCAAGAAGAGGTGGCCCAAGCCTGCGCCCTCAGACGCACCTTCGATCAATCCCGGAATGTCGGCGACCACGAAACTCTGCTCCGGCGCAACGCGCACGACGCCGAGGTTCGGGTGCAAGGTGGTGAACGGGTAATCGGCGATCTTCGGCCGCGCATTCGAGATCGCGGTGATCAGCGACGACTTGCCGGCGTTCGGCATGCCGAGCAAGCCGACATCGGCGAGCACCTTCAACTCCAGCTTCAGCTTCTTTTGCTCGCCCGGCCAGCCGGGCGTCTTCTGGCGTGGCGCGCGGTTCGTGCTGGTCTTGAAATGCAGGTTGCCGAAGCCGCCGTCACCACCTTTGACGATCAACACCTTCTCGTCGGGCACCAGCAGTTCTGCCACGACCTGGTTGGTCTCGGTGTCGCTGATCTCGGAGCCCATCGGCATGCGCATCACGATGTCGTCGGCGGCAGCGCCGTATTGATCGGAGCCGCGCCCGTTGTCGCCGCGACGGCCCTCGTGGCGACGCGCATAGCGGAAGTCGATCAGCGTGTTCAGATTCCGGTCGCCCATGGCGTAGACGCTGCCGCCTTTGCCGCCGTCGCCGCCGTTTGGCCCGCCGAAGGGCAAGAACTTCTCGCGCCGAAAGCTCATACAGCCGTTGCCGCCGTCACCGGCGACGACATCAATGGTCGCTTCGTCAACAAATTTCATGAGGTTGGATCGGGTGGAGACCCGATGTTACGGCGTGGCCAAAAAAGACAAAGCCCCGGCAGGCCGGGGCTTTGGTGCGGGCCGTGCGCCGCTCGCGCGGCGCTCAGCCGATCAGAGTGCCGTGACGAACACCGTCTGGCGGTTGCGCGGGCCCTTGATCGCGTAGCTCACCTGGCCGTCGACCAGCGCGAACAGCGTGTGGTCCTTGCCAACGCCGACATTGGTGCCGGCATGGAACTTGGTGCCACGCTGGCGCACGATGATCGAACCGGCCGGAATTTTCTGGCCGCCGAACACCTTCACGCCGAGCATCTTCGGTTGGGAGTCGCGGCCATTCCGTGTGGAACCGCCGCCCTTTTTCTGTGCCATGGTTCTTGCTCCTTACGCGTTCACCGCACCGATTTGAATCTCGGTGTAGTTTTGACGATGACCTTGCCGCTTTTGATAGTGCTTGCGACGACGCATCTTGAAGATACGCACCTTGTCATGCCTGCCGTGAGCCAACACGATGGCCACCACGCTTGCGCCTGTCACCAAGGGAGTCCCGACTGTCAAATCAGCGCCGGCACCAATAGCCAACACCTGGTCGATCGTGATCTCTTGGCCAACATCCGCAGCAATCTGTTCTATTTTGATCTTTTCGCCG
>JANMWQ010000145.1:0-1809 GCA_031394085.1 Rhizobacter sp.
CCGCGAAGACCCGGTGCGCATCATCCGTGTGGTGCGTTTCGCGGCCAAGCTCGGCTTCGAGATCGAGGCCAAGACGCGCGCGCCGATCAAGGAGATGGCCGCGCTGCTCGACAACGTGCCGGCCTCGCGCACCTTCGACGAGATGATCAAGCTGCTGCAGACCGGCCACGCGCTGGCGAGCATCGGCGAACTGCGCAAGCAGGGGCTGCACCGCGGCGTGTTCCCGGTGCTCGATGTGGCGCTCGACGAATCGCAGCGCCACGATGGCCGCGAGAAGTTCGTCCAACTCGCGCTCGCCGACACCGATCGCCGTGTCGGTGAAGGCAAGCCGGTGGCGCCGAGCTTCATGCTCGCCTGCATGCTGTGGCACGACGTGCTCGATGGCTGGCAGAAGCTCAAGGCCAAAGGCGAATCGCCGTTCCCGGCGTTGCAGCAGGCGGTCGACACGGTGTTCGATGCGCGCATCGGCGACATCTCGGGCCGCGGCAAGCTCGC
This sequence comes from Rhizobacter sp., assembly GCA_031394085.1. Lineage (GTDB taxonomy): Bacteria > Pseudomonadota > Gammaproteobacteria > Burkholderiales > Burkholderiaceae_C > LMDS01. The sequence goes on from JANMWQ010000145.1 coordinate 496, forward strand.
CGCCGACATGCGCGAGATCTGGCTGATGCAGACGCGCTTCGAGCGTCGTCAAGGCAACAGCGTGGCCACGCTGATCGAGCAGCCGCGTTTTCGCGCCGGCCTCGATTTTCTGCGGCTGCGCGGCGATGCCGGCGAGACCGACGCCGAGCTCGCGAACTGGTGGGAAGACTTCTCGCTCGCCGATGGCGAAGGGCGGCGCGCGCTGCTCGACGCGGCGCGCACGCAAGGCGCGCCGCGCCGCGTGCGCGGCAGCACGCCGCGGGTCGCGAGCGCTGCCGATGCCGATGTCGCAGACCCAGCGGATGCGCTCGATTTCGAGGCCGATGATGCCGTCGCAGCCACCGAGGGCGACGCGCCGAAGAAGCGCCGTCGGCGTCGTCGCAAGCCGGCTGGCGCCGACAGCGTCGATGCGGCGGTGTCTGTCGACGTGAACCCGTCGAATCCTTCGCGCGACGCCTGAACCGGTGCGGTCGCCTGTGAGCGAGCCCGAATCCGCCGGTTTGAACGCGCAGGCCGTCGAGAACATCAAGACCGCGCTGAACGCGTGGGTCGCCGCGGGCCGTATTCCCGGCGCCGTCGTGCTGGTCGAGCGTCACGGTGTGCTCGGCCTGTTCGAGGCGCTCGGCGCGCAAGACCCGGGGCGCGGCATCGCGATGCGCACCGATTCGATCTTCCGCATCTACTCGATGACCAAGCCGATCGTCTCGGTGGCGTTGATGCAACTCGCAGAGCGAGGCGAGGTGCTGCTGCGCGACCCGGTCGCGAAATACCTGTCCGAGTTCGCGAACACGAAGGTCGGTCTGCGCGGCAAGGCGCCGAAGCGCGCCATGACGGTCCATGACCTGCTGCGCCACACCGCCGGGCTGACCTACGAGTTTCACGAGCCGACGGCGGTGCGCAGGCGCTACGACCGAGCGAAGCTGTACTCGCGCCAGCGCAGCAATGCCGAGCACGTGGCGCTGCTCGCGCGCCTGCCGCTCGCGCACGAACCGGGTTCGGTGTGGGACTACAGCCGCGCGACCGATGTGCTGGGCCACCTCGTCGAAGTGATCGCGGGTGCGCCGCTCGGCGATCACCTGAAAGCCGCGATCTTCGACCCGCTCGGCATGGTCGACACCGGCTTCTCGGTGCCCACCGATCAGCACCATCGCCTCGCCGAGCCGCTGGCCCAGCCGCCCGACGGCATACCGCTGGTGCCGGTGTTCGATCCGCGCGTCGCGGTGCCGTCGCAGAACGGCGGCGGCGGGCTGATGTCGACCGCACTCGACTACGCGCGCTTCGTGCGCATGCTCGCGAACGGCGGCCACCTGGGCG
>JANMWQ010000221.1:0-1825 GCA_031394085.1 Rhizobacter sp.
GCGCCTGCTCGCGATGCTGCCGATGGCGGTGCCCGGCTTGGTGCTCGGCCTGGGCTACATCTTCTTCTTCAACCTGCCGGGCAATCCGCTGCACGGCCTGTACCAAACGTTGCCACTGCTGGTGCTGTGCACGATCGTTCACTTCTACACGACCGGCCACCTCACGGCGGTGACGGCGCTCAAGGCGCTCGACCCCGAGTTCGAGTCGGTCTCCGCCTCGCTCAAGGTGCCGTTCTTCAAGACCTTCTGGCGCGTCACACTGCCAATCTGCACGCCGACCCTGCTCGACATTGCGCGCTACTTCTTCATCAACGCGATGACGACGATTTCGGCGGTGGTCTTCCTGTATTCGCCGAGCACCAAGGTCGCGTCGATCGCGATCCTCAACCTCGACGAAGCCGGTGAGGCCGGTGCGGCGGCGGCGTGTGCCGTGCTGATCACCGCGGGGTCGACGGTCGCGACCCTCCTGTTCATGGCCATCGGCGCATGGCTGAACCGCCGCACGCAGGCCTGGCGCGGTGGCCGTTGACCCCGCCACAAGGAGACACAGGCCGTCAGCGCCGTCGGCAACGCAGTGCGCGAGCTCGGCTTGGCGCGCTGACTTGATGCGCGCTTCACTTGCGGAACGGGTTCTCGGTCTTCAGCGACTCGATGCGCTGGCCGTGTTGCAGGTCTTCGCTGAGAAGGCGCTTGCACCCCGACTCGAGCGCCGCGGCGACGATCAGCGAGTCGTAGAAACTGAACTTCCAGCGCTGTTGCAGGTCGAGCGCGCGGCGGTACAGCCCGATGCTGGAATGCACGCGCAGCAGCGGCGCCAGCACCGTGTCGAGATAGGCCCGCGTGGCGGCCCCATCCAACGTGATCTCGGCTTTGCGCAGCGCGGTGTTCAGGCACTCCTGCACCACCTGGAAGCTGATGCACGCGTTCTCGCTCGCGAGTGCCTCGCTGACGATGCGCTCGGCGATCGCGTGCTTGCGCGGGTCGCGCGTGTCGAGCTGGTAGATGAAGACGTTGGTGTCGATGAAGAGGTCAACGCTCATTCATCTCGTCCCGCGACAGCTTGCGGCCCACGACCAGCTTGCCGCGCAAGCCCGACATCACCTGTTCGTACTGCTGCATGCGCTGCTTGCGCGCGTAGCCGGCCAGCCAAAGGCGAAACTGTTCGTTCAGCGTGGTGTTCTCGCTGCGGGCACGCTCGCGAGCGGCCGCGATCAGCGCTTCGTCAGCGGTCATGGTAATGTTCTTCATCGTGTACTCAATCTCGTGTACCTGAAAGCAGTGTACACGAGGAAGATTGGAGTGTAGGCGTGGCGCACAGACCGAAAGAACATCCCGCATTGAAAGCGGTGCGCGATTGCGGCACCGGCAAGGTCAAGGTCGCGGTCAGCGACATCGACGGCATCTTGCGCGGCAAGTACCTGCACACGAACAAGTTTCTCGGCGCCGCCGAGCCGCATCCGAACGGCGGCTTCGATTTTTGCGATGTCGTGTTCGGCTGGGACGCCAACGACCACTGCCACGACAACGCCGCGCTCACCGGCTGGCAGCATGGCTTCCCCGATGCGCTCGCGCGGCTCGACCTCGACACCTACCGCACCGTGCCGTGGGACGACGGCGTGCCGTTCTTCCTCGATGATTTCGTCACCCCGGCCGGCGCACCCTCGCCGATCTGCCCGCGGCAAACGCTCAAGCGCGTGCTGGCGCGTGCCGCCAAGCTCGGCGTGCTGCCGATGACCGGCATGGAGTTCGAGTGGTTCAACTTCGCCGAGACGCCGCAGAGCTGGGCCGCGAAAAAGGGGCGTCGACCCCGAGCCGATCACGCCGG
>JANMWQ010000236.1:0-6444 GCA_031394085.1 Rhizobacter sp.
TGCCCGTACCAGGGCGAGGTCACGCCCGACGAAGTCGAGCGCGTGGTGCTCCTGATGAAGGGCATCGGCGTCGACCATTGCGGCATCGCCGACACGATCGGCGTCGGCACGCCCAGGCGCGCACAGGCGGCGCTCGAGCGGGCGCTCAAGCACTTCGCCGTCGACCAGGTCAGCGGCCATTTCCACGACACCTACGGCCAGGCGCTCGCCAACATCTACGCCTGCCTCGAGATGGGCATCCACACCTTCGACGCGAGCGTGGCCGGCCTTGGCGGCTGCCCCTACGCGAAGGGCGCGACCGGCAACGTCGGCACCGAAGACGTGCTGTTCATGCTCGATGGCCTGGGCATCGAGACCGGCGTCGACATCGACAAACTGATCGACGCCGCCGCCTTCATCTCGACCGTGCTCGGCCGCAAGCCGGTCTCGCGCTCGGGCAATGCGCTGATGGCCAAGCGCGCGGCGAAGCTGGAGGTTGCCGCCTGATGAGCGCTTCGGATGTCGACGCGGTTCTGTCGCCTTGCAACAGCGTCTGCCGGATGGATGCGCGCACCGGTTGGTGCGAAGGCTGCCTGCGCTCGCTCGACGAGATCATCGGTTGGTCGACGATGAGCGAGGCCGAGAAACGCGTGGTGTGGGGCGCGCTGGCGCGGCGGCAGCTCGAACCGGCCACGTCGCTCAAGCCATGAAGCAGCTCGACTTCTGGTTCGACCCGATTTCGCCGTTTGCCTACCTGGCATTCGAGCGTTTGCCGCAGGTGCTCGAAGGCCTCTCGGTCGAGGTCAGCTACCGACCGATCCTGTTCGCGGGCCTGTTGAAGCACTTCGGTCAAAAAGGCCCGGCCGAGATCGAGCCGAAGCGCGCCTGGACCTTCCGCCACGTGCACTGGCTGGCGCAGCACCACGGCATCGCGATGCAAACGCCTGCGCAGCACCCGTTCAATCCGCTCGCTCAACTGCGCCTGCTGCTCGCCAACGCGCCCGCGGGCGGCACGCCGAACCGGCGCGCCTGTGAAGCGGTGCTGCGCCACGTCTGGCGCGGTGGCTTCGACGCGAACGACGCGGATCGCTTGGCGGCGCTGACGCAAGACCTCACGCAAGGTCTCACGCAAGAGGGTGCACACGCTTCGGTGCCGCGCGTCGCGCCCGACGCCGCTTCGGTCAAGCAGGCGCTCAAAGATGCAACCGCCGAGGCGCTCGCGCGCGGCATTTTCGGTGTGCCGACGGTCGAGGTCGACGGCCGCCATTTCTGGGGCCTCGATTCGCTGCCGATGCTCGCCGGCTACCTGCGCGGCGATCCCTGGTTCGTCGGCCCGGCCTGGGCCGACGAAGGTGCGCCGCGCGCCGGCGTTCGACGCTGATCGACTCGCCGAAGCAGTCTCGGTATTTTCCCGAGATGTGTCAGTTCGCACCTGGTTTGCCGCATGGAGAAACGTTTCCTCAGGGTTTCAACGGAGTTTGTCAGCCCCGGTTCAGCAACGTGTAAGGCAACGGTCAGAGCGCGCGTCGAACATCCGGTCCACGCAGCGCTGAAGGGCGCGGCATTTCGAGTTCAAATCAGGAGACGTCGACATGGCAACCACAGTGGCAACCGGCTCGAAGGTCGGTCAGCCCATGACCAAAGAAGAGAAGAAGGTCATCTTCGCTTCGAGTCTGGGCACGGTATTCGAGTGGTATGACTTCTACCTTTACGGCACGCTCGCCGTGATCATCGGCAAGCAGTTCTTCTCGAACCTCGACCCGACCTCGCAAACCATCTTCTCGCTGCTCGCGTTCGCGGCCGGCTTCATCGTGCGGCCGTTCGGCGCGATCTTTTTCGGCCGCCTCGGCGACATGATCGGGCGCAAGTACACCTTCCTGGTGACTATTCTGATCATGGGCCTGTCGACCTTCATCGTCGGCATCCTGCCCAACTACGCCTCGATCGGCGTCGCGGCGCCGATCATTCTGATCCTGCTGCGCATGCTGCAGGGCCTCGCGCTCGGCGGTGAGTACGGCGGTGCTGCCACCTACGTGGCCGAGCACTCGCCGCACGGTCGGCGCGGTCTGTTCACCTCGTGGATCCAGACCACCGCCACCGCGGGACTGTTCATGTCGCTGCTGGTCATCCTGGGCACTCGCACGCTGATCGGCGAAGAGGCGTTCGCCGACTGGGGCTGGCGCGTGCCGTTCCTGGTGTCGGTGCTCCTGCTGGCGATCAGCGTCTGGATTCGCCTGTCGATGAACGAGTCGCCGGCCTTCAAGAAGATGAAGGAAGAGGGCAAGACCTCGAAGGCGCCGCTGACCGAATCGTTCGGTGAATGGAAGAACCTGAAGATCGTGATCCTGGCGCTCGTTGGCCTGACGATGGGCCAGGCGGTGGTCTGGTACACCGGTCAGTTCTACGCGCTGTTCTTCATGACCGGGCCGCTGAAGGTCGATAACTTCACCGCGAACATCCTGATTGCGATTGCGCTGGCCATCGGCACGCCGTTCTTCATCCTGTTCGGTTGGCTGTCGGACAAGATCGGCCGCAAGCCGATCATCATGGCTGGATGCTTGATCGCGGCACTCACCTACTTCCCGCTGTTCAAGGCGCTCACCGAAGCGGCCAACCCGGCGCTCGCTGCCGCGCAGGCGAAGAACAAGGTCACCGTCACCGCGGATCCGAAAGAGTGCTCGTTCCAGTTCAACCCGACGGGTGTGGTCAAGTTCACGAGCTCGTGCGACGTGGCCAAGCAGGTGCTGGCAGCGCGCGCCGTGAGCTACGAGAACGTGGCCGGCACCGGCCCGGCGACGATCACGATCGGCGAAAAGGTGATCGAGTCGTTCACGTCAACCGGCATGCCGGCGGCCGATGCCAAGGCCAAGGACACGGCGTTCAAGGGCGCGGTCGCGGCCGCGCTGAAGGGCGCCGGATACCCGACGGTTGCCGACCCTGCGCAGATGAACAAGCCGCTGATGGTCGCCATCCTGACGCTGCTGGTGATCTACGTGACCATGGTCTACGGCCCGATCGCGGCGATGTTGGTCGAGATGTTCCCGACCCGCATCCGCTACACCTCGATGAGCTTGCCGTACCACATCGGCAACGGCTGGTTCGGCGGCTTGCTGCCGGCCACGGGCCTGGCGATCGTGGCGCAGACCGGCAACATGTACAACGGCCTGTGGTACCCGATCATCTTCGCGAGCATCACCTTCGTGGTGGGCATGCTGTTCGTGAAGGAAACCAAGGACGTCGACATCTACAAGAACGACTGATCGATCCGCACCAGAAAAACGGCGCCTCGGCGCCGTTTTTTCATGCCCAGCCCGACAAATTCAGCCGCGGCGCGCCAGCAGAATCCTCAGCGAATGAATTTGCCGCTGGCGTCGATGATCGACAGGTCGATGAACTCCAGGCCGGTGTGGTCGTTCGGGCTGTAGGAGACCTTCAGGCCGCCAAGGTCGAAATTGACGAGGCCGTCGAGCGCGCGCACCAGCGACTCCGAGGTCGGCTCCCGTCCGGCACGGCGCAGGCCTTCCACCAGCACCTTGGCACCTGCGAAGCCTTCGATCATGGCGGGCGAAATTTCGGCGATGCCTTTCTTCGAGGCCAGGTCGGTCAGTTCCCTGACCATCGGCACGCCGGTCGCGCGTTCCCCCGGGAACACCTGCGTCACGATCGTGCCGCGCGCGTTCACGCCCAGTGCCTTGATGAACCCGTTCGTGGCGTTGTTCGACAGCGAAACGACCTGCGCCCGCGAACCCGCCTCGCGAATCATCGGCATCAGCTTGCCGATCGCTTGCGTGCTGCCGACGACGATGATGGCCTGCGGCTGGGTCGTGACGATCTTCGCGACGATCGCCGCGAACTCGGGCTGCGCAAGCTCGAACTTCTCGTCGAAGATCGGCTGCAGTCCGCTCTTCTTGAAGCCCGACAAGGCGCCATGTGCGCCGTCGTTACCGAACGAATCGTTGACGCGCAGCAGTCCGATCTTGGTCATGCCGAGAAATGCGAGCAACTGCACCGCTCGTTCCCCCTCGCGCAGGTAGGGTGCGCGCACGTTGTAGACAAAGCGCTTGACCGGCTGGTGCAGCACCGCCGCGCCGGTGGACGGCGCGATCAGCGGCACTTGGTACTGCTCCAGCAGCGGCAGAACCGCCTCGGTGGGTGGCGTGCCGCGGTTCAGGAACAGCGCGATGACTCTTTTCTCGGTGATGAGCTTGCGGGCGTTTTCAACGGCGATCTTCGCGTCGAACTTGTCGTCCATCGTGATCAGCTCGATCTTCTGGCCGTTGACGCCGCCTTGCGCGTTGACATGGTCGAGGTAGAGCGTCGCGCCGAGCGAAATCTCTTTGACCGACCCAGCCACAACGCCGGTGTAGCCCGCCGTTTGCCCGATGCGGATTTGTGCGGATGCTGCGCCCAGCAGCCCCCAGACGGCGATTGACGCAACGAGCGCTTGGTTGATCATGGGGCCGACTGCCTGAGGAATTTTGAAGCGCGGATGATCGGATCGCCACCACGGCACTGTCAATATTCGCTGCACGCGAACGCGCAATACGGGCACTCGAATGCCGACAACGTCACGCTCGAAACCTCTTCAACTTTTGGTGAAGAGGTCTTTGTGCGTTTCGCGCAGCAGGTTCTTCTGTACCTTGCCCATCGCATTGCGGGGCAGCTCGGCGACGATGAACACGCGTTTGGGCACCTTGAAGTTCGCGATCCTCGACTTGAGTTCGGCGATGAGTTCGGCAGCCCATGCGTTCGCATCGAGCGCGCTGCCCGGCCGCGCGACGACGACTGCGACCACCGCTTCGCCGAAGTCGGCGTGCGGCACGCCGATCACCGCGCTCTCGGCAACAAAGGCCAGGTCGTTCAACGTGCCTTCGATCTCCGCCGGGTAGACGTTGAAGCCGCCGCTGATGATCAAGTCTTTGCTGCGACCGACGATGGTCACGTAACCCTCGGCGTCGATCTTGCCGACATCGCCGGTCTTGAACCAGCCGTCGGCGGTGAACTCTTCGGCGGTCTTCTCGGGCATGTGCCAGTAGCCCGCGAACACGTTCGGGCCGGTGACCTGGATATTGCCGATCGCCTCGGCCGGGCAGGGCGCGCCGGCGTCATCGACCACGCGCACGCCGACGCCCGGCAGCGGGAAACCGACGGTGCCGCCGCGGCGCTCGCCGTGGTTCGGCGCGCACGGGTTCGAGGTCAGCATCGCCGTCTCACTCATGCCGTAGCGCTCGAGAATCGTGTGGCCGGTGCGCTCGCGAAACAGCGTGAAGGTCTCGAGCAGCAGCGGTGCCGAGCCGCTGATGAACAGGCGCATGTTCGCGCACGCCGCGCGCGTCAACGCGGGTTCGGCAAGCAACCGCACATACAGCGTCGGCACGCCCATGAAGACGGTCGCCTCCGGCAGGCGCGCAACCACGGTCTTCGGCTCGAACTTGTTCAACCAGATCATCTTGCTGCCGCTCAGCAGCGCGCCGTGCGAGGCGACGAACAGGCCGTGCACATGGAAGATCGGCAGCGCGTGGATCAGCACGTCGCCGCCCTCTGCCGGTGTTCGCCAGCCCCAGTACGTCTTGAGCACCTGCGCGTTGCTCAGCAGGTTGCCGTGGCTCAGCATCGCGCCCTTGGCAAGGCCGGTCGTGCCGCTGGTGTAGAGGATCGCCGCGAGGTCGTCGGGCGCGCGCAGCGCCGGTGTGTGCGCGTCGCTGTGCACCGCGGCGCGCTGCAGCAGGCTGCCGCCGCGGTCGTCGCCGAGCGTGAACACGTGCGTGGTGCCGGCCGCGAACGCGATGCGGCTGACCCAGCCGAAATTCTTCGAGGCGCACACCACCACCGCCGGCTCGGCGTTGCCGATGAAGTACGCGATCTCGGCCTGCCGGTAGGCGGGGTTGAGTGGCAGGTAGACGAGCCCGGCGCGCAGCACCGCGAGGTACAGCATCAGCGCCTCGACCGACTTTTCGGTCTGCACCGCCACGCGGCTGCCTTCGGGCAGGTCGAGCGAGGCCAGCAGGTTGGCGAGCATCGCGGTACCGCGGTCGAGGTCGCGCCAGGTGTAGTGCAGCGGCGCGGTGTCCGATCTTGTGTCGACACGCGCGTCGGCGGTCTCGATCGCGATGGCGTCGAGGCCGGCAGGGAAGCCCGCGCGCAGTGCGCTGAAGAGGTTGGCGTTGGTGGTCATCGGCAAGCGCATCGGCACGGTCATGGTCAGAAGCGGGGTGGGCGTTTTTCGATGAAGGCGGTCACGCCTTCGCGGTGTTCGGCACTCGCGGCGTAGTCGAAGTGCGCGCGACGTTCGACCGCGCTCGGCCCGCCGCCGGCGATCTGGCGCAGCGTGCGCTTGTTGATGCGCGCGGCCTGCGGCGACAGCGTGGCGGCGTGGCGCGCGCGCTGCAGCGTGGTCGCGCCGACCTCGGCATCGGCGACGACCGCGTGCACCAGCCCGAGCTGCAGCGCGCGCTGCGCACCCAG
>JANMWQ010000238.1:0-2312 GCA_031394085.1 Rhizobacter sp.
CAGGCACACTTTTTGATCAATTGCGGCGTGATGGCGATGCTTGAAGGCGCCGATCTGCGCACGACGGCGAACACGCAGAAGTTGCTGACCGAGCACGAGATGGGCGAGCTGTTCAAGGTGATCGGATTCGCGAAAGGCGCATTCGCTGGCGCGCCGATCGGTTTCAAGAACGGCGACCGGACGCACACGCTGTGATCCGGTGGCAATCAAGTTGAGAGCATTGCAATTCCGTGGCCGGGACTGGCGTTCACAAAGAAACGTCTCCATCCCGTTCGTCCTGAGCCCTTCGACAAAACTCAGGACAGGCTTGTCGAAGGACCGGTGGCCCACCACGAAGGCTTCGACAAGCTCAGCCCGAGCGGGGTCGAAAGAGTTCCCGACGCGCCCTCCAAGGGAGGGGCTGCACGTGGCACAGACTCGCTTCGCGAGCCCTCCCTTGCAGAGCCCGTCTGGGCTTGCAAGCCCAGACCGCTTCGCGGGCTCGCCGCATGCGGCTCGAAAGCCCCGCTGCGCCCCCAACCCTCTACCAGAGGGAGAGGGAATCGCATCGTGATCCGCTGGCTGCTCGTCGTCTTCATCGCGCTGGTGCTGTTCAGCGGCCTGCGCCCGTGGATCGAAAAACTCGGCATCGGCAAGCTGCCGGGCGACTTTCGGTTCCGGCTGTTCGGCCGCGAGTGGTTCGTGCCGTTCGCCAGCAGCGTGTTGCTGAGTGTTCTGGCGATGGCGTTGATGAAATTTTTCTAGCGCGGCTACGATGAACGCACCGCGCCACCCCCACAAGGAACCTGCCCCGATGAGCAACCCCACCCCCGTCGCCACCCGCTTCGGCAGCGGTCAGGCCGTCAAGCGCGTCGAAGACGCCAGCCTGCTCGTCGGCCAGGGTCAGTTCACCGACAACATGCCGGTGGCCGGCGCGACCCACATCGCCTTTCTGCGCTCGCCCTACGCGCATGCGCGCATCACTTCGATCGACGTGACGGCCGCAGCGGCGATGCCCGGCGTGATCGCGGTCTACACCGGCGCCCAACTGGTCGCGGCCGGCGTCAAGCCGATGCCGAAGCTGGCGGGCTTTCCACGTGCGAACGGCCAGCCGCCCGCAACGGCGCTGCGCCATGCGCTGGCCGTCGACACCGTGCGCTTCGTCGGCGAGGCGGTGGTGGCCGTGGTCGCCGAAACGCGCGAAGCAGCGCGCGACGCGGCCGAGGCGGTGATGGTCGACTACGGCGAGCTGCCGGCCGTCGTCGACGCGGTCCGCGCGATCGCGCCCGGCGCGCCGGTGTTGTGCCCCGAGGCGCCCGACAACATCGCCGCCGAGCTGCGCCACGGCAGCATCGCAGCGACCGAAGCCGCGTTTGCCGCAGCCGTGCACACCGTCTCGCTCGACCTCGTCAACCAGCGCCTCGCGCCCAGCCCGATGGAGCCGCGCAGCATCGTGGCAACCTTCGACGCGGCGGCGAACCGTTGGACCGTGCGCCTGAGCAGCCAGATGCCGACCGGCTCGCGCAATTCGTTCGTCGACGCGATCCCGGGGTTGACGGCGGCGAACACGCGCGTCGTCGTCGGCGATGTGGGTGGCGGCTTCGGCATGAAGACCGGCATCCACCCGGAGGACATCGTCGTCGCGTTCGCCGCGAAGGATTTGAAGCGCCCGGTGCGTTGGCAGGCCGAGCGCGTCGAAGAATTCTTGTCGGCCGTGCATGGCCGCGATGTGGTCAGCCGGGCCGAGATGGCGCTCGATGCGAACGGCCGCGTGCTCGCGATGCGCGTGCGCTCGCTCGCCAACGTGGGCGCGTATGCAATGGGTGTCGGCGTGGCGATCCAGTTGCTGATCGGCCCGTGGGTCTCGACCAGCATCTACGACATCAAGACGATCGATCTCCACTTCATCGCGGTGATGACCAACACCACGCCGACCGGCGCCTACCGCGGCGCGGGCCGGCCCGAGGCGATCTACATCACCGAGCGGCTGTTCGACGCCGCCGCGCGTGAAATGCGCCTCGACCCCGCCGAGCTGCGCCGCCGCAACTTGATCGCGGCCGAGGCGATGCCGTACAAGAACGCGATGGGTCAAACCTACGACAGCGGCCGCTTCGGGCAGATCCTCGACAAGGGCTTGGCACTCGCCGACTGGCACGGCTTCGACACGCGCCGCAGGGCGAGCGAAGCGAAAGGCCTGCTGCGCGGCCGCGGCCTCGCGAGCTTTCTCGAATGGACCGGCGGCAACGTGCTCGAAGAGCGCGTGACCATCACCGTCTCGGCCGATGGTTTTATCGAGATCGTCTCGGCCACGCAGGCGATGGGCCAGGGCATCG
>JANMWQ010000261.1:0-3125 GCA_031394085.1 Rhizobacter sp.
GGATTAAACCGCGGAAGGCGCGTGGCCGTTCGAGGCCGGCGAATGGCCTTGGGCAAGCGCGCACGAACGAAAGCCGGCGAACACGTCGTCGCGGTCGGCGGGAAAGTAATTGCGGTAGCGCGCGTGCTTCATGTGCGGCACGGTCGCGAACGATGCGCCGCGCAGCACCGGGCGGCCGTCGAACCAGGGCTGCGAGTAGTCGCGGTACGGGTGGGCCACGAAGCCGGCATACGGCGCGAACCGGCTGGCCGTCCACTCCCAGACCTCGCCCCAGTCGAACGCTTCGCCCTGTGTCTCGGCAAGTCGCGCGGCAGTTTCCCACTCGAATTCGGTCGGCAGGCGGCGGCCGGCCCAGCGGCACCAGGCCTCGGCCTCGTGGGCGCTGACGTGCATCACCGGCGCGGCCGGGTCGAGCGATTCCCAGCGACCGAATCGGTGCTGCTGCCAGCCGCTCGCCGCGCGCCGCAGGTGTTGCGGATGCTGGCGGCGCAGGCAAGTCGGGCCATTCAGCCAAGCCCGCCCGTCGGCAGACCAGAGCGCTTCGTTCTCGTAGCCACCGGCCTCGATGAAGGGAAGGAACCGCTGCCACGCGACCGGCGCGCGATCGATCGTGAACGCGTCGACGAAGCGCTCGTTCGCCTGCAGTTCGTTGTCGAACGCAAAGCCCGCTGCGCCCGACCCGATCGAGCGCAGGCCGGCCGGCACATGCCACACGCCCCGCGCCATTGAAGGCTTCGGCCCGTCGCCGAGCATCGCTGAGCCGAGGTCGATGCCGAGCCGCTGCGCCATGAAACACCACGCCTCGCGGTGCATGTCTTCATGGAACAGCACCAGGCGAAAGAAGTACAGCGCGTCGTCGGTCGGCGCGCTTTCGCGCAGCAACTGCAGCGTCGAAGCGCGCACCTGCGCCAGGTAGGCGCGCGTGGCGTCGGCGGTCGGCAGATCGAGTTGCCAGCGCTGCGCGTGTGGCACGTTGGACGAGTCGTACAGCGCGTCGGCGTCGGGCCGCACGGAGGCCGCGCGTGAATGTTCCGGATCGCAGCCCGCGCCGCGCGAGCGCTCGCGGTTGCGTGCGAGCCAGTGCGCCTCGAACCAGCCGATGTGGCCGAGCTCCCAGAGCGGCAGGTTCAGCACCGGGTCGAACGCGATGCGCAGGCCGTCGGTGCCGAGCACGCGCTCGAAGCCATCGAACAGTGCCAGCAACGCTTGTCGGCCCGACGCGAGCGCGGCTTCGAGCTCGGCCGGGCCGGCGTGGCGCATGCGCTCGGCGCGCCGCGAATCCTGCCAACCCCGCGTTGCATCCGCGTTGCCTGCCGGTATAACCCCCGCCATGTCTCGCCCCTCGGTTTGCATCGTCACCCCGGCCCTGGCCGCTGCCAACAACGGCAATTGGCAGACCGCCAGCCGATGGGCGCGGATGCTGCGCGGCCATTATCGAGTGACGCTGGTCGACCGCTGGCAAGACGAGCCCGCCGACGTGTTGATCGCGTTGCACGCACGCCGCTCGGCGGCATCGATCGCGCGCTGGTCACAGGCGCGGCCCGGTGCGCCGTTGGTCGTCGCGTTGACCGGCACCGACCTGTACCGCGACATCCTGGTCGACGCCGACGCGCAGCGTTCGCTCGATCTGGCCGACCGGCTCGTCGTGCTGCACGAACGCGCGGTCGACGACCTGCCCGCGCAGCACCGCGCCAAGGCCATCGCGTGCTTCCAGTCGACGACCGCGCGCGCGCCGCTCGCGAAAACCACGCAACACCTGCGCGTGGTGATGGTCGGGCACTTGCGCGAAGAAAAGGCGCCGCAAACCTACTTCGACGCGGCGCGCCGGCTCGGCCACCGCCACGACATCCGGCTCGACCACATCGGCGCCGCGCTCGACCCCGCGTTCGGCGCCGAAGCCCGAGCGCTGCAGCGCGCCTGCCCCGGCTACCGCTGGCTAGGCGCGCTGCCGCACGAAGCGACGCGCCGGCACATCCAGCGCGCGCACGCGCTGGTGCACACCAGCCGCATCGAGGGCGGCGCGCATGTGGTGATGGAGGCGATCTGCAGCGGCACGCCGGTGCTGGCCACACGCATCGCCGGCAACGTCGGCATGCTGGGCGGCAGCTACGCCGGCTGCTTCGAGCCCGGCGACGCCGACGGCCTTGCGACCCTGCTCGAACGTTGCCGCGACGAGCCGGCGATACTCGATGCCCTGCGCGAACAGTGCGCAGCGCGGGCGCCATTGTTCGAGCCCGCGCGCGAGCAAGCCGGCTTGCTCGCGCTGCTAGACACGCTGTTGAACGTGCATTTGAAACATCCGCTGGAGAAGCCTCGATGAACCCCAACACCCCGCCCGGCCCGCGCCTGACTTCACTCTCTCACGGCGGCGGCTGCGGCTGCAAGATCGCCCCGGGCGTGCTCAGCGAGATCCTGAAAAACACCAACCGCATGCCGATGCCGCCGGAGTTGCTGGTCGGCATCGAGACCGCCGACGACGCGGCTGTCTACCAGTTGACCGACGAGATCGCGCTGATCGCAACCACCGATTTCTTCATGCCGATCGTCGACGACCCGTTCGACTTCGGCCGCATCGCCGCGGCCAACGCGATCAGCGATGTCTACGCGATGGGCGGCAAACCGATCATGGCGCTGGCACTCGTCGGCATGCCGATCAACGTGCTCTCGACCGAGGTGATCGGCAAGATTCTCGAAGGCGGCGAATCGGTCTGCCGCGCGGCCGGCATCCCGATCGCGGGCGGCCACACGATCGACTCGGTCGAGCCGATCTATGGGCTGGTGGCACTCGGCGTGGTGCACCCGAAACGCGTCAAGCGCAATGCCGATGCGCGCGTCGGCGATCGCCTGATTCTGGGCAAGCCGATCGGTGTGGGGGTTCTTTCTGCCGCGCTGAAGAAAGAGGTTCTGTCGGCCGAAGGCTACGCGCAGATGATCGCGATCACGACCCAGCTGACCACGCCGGGGCCCGACCTCGCGGCGATGGACGGCGTGCACGCGCTGACCGACGTGACCGGCTTCGGCCTCGCCGGCCACGCGCTCGAACTCGCGCGCGGCGCGAAGGCGGTGGTCGCGCTCGACTGGGCGAGCGTGCCGCTGCTGGGCGGCGTGCGCGCGCTCGCCACGCA
>JANMWQ010000266.1:0-5699 GCA_031394085.1 Rhizobacter sp.
GCCGTCGGCCTCGACTCGGTCACCGGCCAGCTGCGCATGACCTACGGCTTCCCCGTGCTGCTGAAAGGCTTCGACTTTTTGATCGCGGTGATCGGCCTGTTCGGCATCGGCGAGATCCTGCTGACGATGGAAGAAGGCCTGGCCTTCAAGGGCAAAAGTGCGCGCATCAGCTTTCGCGTCGTGCTGCAGACCTGGGGCGAGATCGCGAAGCACTGGCGCACCTTCCTGCGCTCCACCGCGGTCGGCTGCTGGATGGGCATCACCCCCGGCGGCGCCACGCCGGCGTCGTTCATGAGCTACGGCATGGCGCGGCGCTTCGCGCCACCCGAACACCTTCGGCAAAGGCGACATTCAAGGCGTGATCGCCCCCGAAACCGCCACCCACGCGGCCGGCACCTCGGCGCTGCTGCCGATGCTCACGCTCGGCATCCCCGGCTCGCCGACCGCCGCGGTGCTGCTCGGCGGCCTGCTGATCTGGGGCCTGCAACCCGGGCCGATGCTGTTCATCGAGCAGAAAGATTTCGTCTGGGGCCTGATCGCCTCGATGTACCTCGGCAACCTGGTCGGCCTGCTGGTCGTGCTGACCACGGTGCCGTGGTGGGCGGCGATTCTGCGCATCCCGTTCTCGGTGATCGCGCCGGTGATCGTGGTGATCTGCGCGATCGGCGCCTACACCGTGCACAGCTCGATGTTCGACGTGGTGATGATGATGGTCTTCGGCGTGCTCGGCTACGGCTTCAAAAAGCTCAAGTACCCGCTCGCCCCGCTGGTGCTCGCGCTGGTGCTCGGCGACATGGCCGAGGCGAGCTTTCGCCAGGCGATGCTGATCTCGCAGGGCAGCCTCGCGATCTTCTGGTCGAACCCGCTCGTCGGCAGCATCACCGGCCTCGCGATCGTGCTGCTGGTGTCACCAGCCTGGGCCGCGATGCAACGCATGGCGCGCCGGCGCGAATACGCCGCACCGGTGAAAGACAGCGCATGAAGATCGCGGTATGAAAATAGCCGTCGTCGGTGCCGGCGCGATCGGCGGCTACCTCGGCGCCAAGCTCGCGCTGGCCGGCGAAGAAGTCAGCTTCATCGCGCGCAACCAGAACCTCGCGGCCATCAACGCACGGGGCTTTCGGCTCATCCTCGAAGACGGCAGCGCGCTGCACGTCACGGGCGTGCGCGCCTTCGAGCACATGGCCGATGCCGGCCCGCAAGACGCGGTGCTGCTCACGCTCAAAGCCCATCAGGTGCGCGACGTGTTGCCCCAGTTGCGCGCGCTGTTCGGCCCGAAGACGATGGTCGTGACCATGATCAACGGCGTGCCGTGGTGGTACTTCCACCGGCTCGCTGGTCCGCATGAAGGCAGGAGCATCACCAGCGTCGACCCCGACGGCGCGATCGCGGCCCACATCGAACCCGAACGCATCATCGGCAGCGTCGTCTACCCGGCCGCCGAGCTGGTCGAGCCCGGCGTGGTGCGCGTGATCGAAGGCAACCGCTTCACGCTCGGCGAGCCGAACGGCAGCCGCAGCGAACGCATCGAGGCACTGTCGCAGACCTTCATGCGCGCCGGCTTCAAATCACCCGTGGCGCGCGACATCCGCGCCGAGATCTGGATCAAGCTGTGGGGCAACCTGAGCTTCAACCCGATCTCGGCGCTGACGCACGCGACGCTCGAAGACATCTGCCGTTTCCCGCCCAGCCGCGCGCTCGCCGAACGCATGATGCGCGAGGCGCAAGCCGTCGCCGAGCAGCTCGGCGTGGTGTTCAAGATTTCGCTCGCGCAGCGCATCGCCGGCGCCGAAGCGGTCGGCGCGCACAAGACCTCGATGCTGCTCGACGTGGAGCACGGCCGCGCCCTCGAACTCGAAGCGCTGGTCGGCGCAGTGATCGAACTCGGCCGCATCGCCGCGGTGCCGACACCGACGATCGAGGCTGTCTACGCAGCCACGAGCCTGCTCGGGCACACGCTCATGCAGCAGCGCGGGCGGTTGGCGGTGCAAACGGGCTGACCGGATCGCGCCGGCCAGCGCGGCGCGGTGCTGGCAAGGCCATCGGGCGACCGGCTCCGTTCATGTCCCCGGGGCCGAAAAGACGGCCCTCCTCCTTTACTTCACTCCGCCGGTCACCCGACGACCTCGCCAGCAGTCAACGCAGGTAGCGGGCAAAGGTTTTCAAGACAAGACCCGAGCAACCACAACAGCGGCTGGAGCGCTGTGACGGGTCGCTGTGTGTAGCGAAGTAACGGAGGAGGGCCGGTACTCCGGCACGGGGGACATGAGCGCAACACAGCGACCCGGCGCAGCGCTCTCGCGCCGACGGCTGCCCGCTGCCCGCAACCCGCAACCCGCAACTCAACCCGGCGCGTAGGCGTTGCGCAGGGACCCGATCCCGTCGATCACCACCTCGACCACGCTGCCCGGCTTCATCGGCAGCACACCGAGCGAGGTGCCGCACAGGATCAGGTCGCCGGGCTCGAGCGTCATGTCGAACGACAACTTCGAGACCAGCGCGTGCGGCCCGAAAAACATGTCGGCGAGCGCGTAGTTCTGCCGCTCACGCCCGCCGACGACGGTGCGCAGCGTCGCGCTCTCCACGTCGAAGTCGGTCTCGATCACCGGGCCGAACGCGCCGAAGCCGTCGAAGCTTTTCGCGCGCGCCCACTGCGGGAACGACGGGTCGCGCTGCAGCAATTCGATCGCGGTGACATCGTTCGCGCAGGAGTAGCCGAAGATGTGGGCCGCCGCCTCGGCGGGCGTCACGGCGCGGGCGCGCCGGCCGATCACGATCGCCAGCTCGCCCTCGTACGAGACCCGGCCGTCGTAGCCCGTCGGCGGCGGAATGTCGGCCTCGTGGGCGATCACGCTGCTGGTCGCCTTCAGGAAGTACAGCGGCTCGGCCGGCTGCGCCCACCCGTTTTTCTCAGCCGCAGCGCGAAAGTTGTTCCACAGGCCGATGACCTTGCCGGGGCGGCACGGCACGCGCCATTCGACGGCGGCCAGGTCGAGCCGCACGCCGGTGGCGCGTGGCGCGTCGAACAGGTCACCTTCATGCGCGAGCACCTGATCGCCGTCGAGCAGGCCGAACCCTTCGACGCCCTTGTGCCGGTACCGCATCCACTTCATCGCATGCCCCCTGGTTCGCCGGCACAACGCGGCGCGCAAGGGTAACGCACTGAAACACAGCACCGCGCCGGTCACCGGATTCGCGCGGTGGCGCGTTGAAGAGCGGAACAATCCGCAGGAGAGCCACATGACCATCGCCCGACGCCGATTCCTCGGCCTGTTCGCCGCCGGCGCCACCACCGTGCTGGCCGCCTGCGGCGGGGGCGGCAGCTATTACGACTACGGCGATGTGCCCACGCGCTTCGTCTGGGTGCTCAACCTCGACCCGGAGTTCACGTCGGTCGACGTGTCCCTCGGTCGCGACCGGGTCGTTACCGGCCTGTTGTTCCCGGACCTGACGCCGCGCATCGAGGCCGAGTTCGGCAATTACGTGCTGGGGCTGCTCGACCGGCCGAGCGGCCGCACGTTCAACTTCAGCGACTTCATCGTCGACGACTACACACCGTCGATCAGCGTGCTCTACCGCTACGGCAGTTTGGCGCGGCTCGGCGCCTCGCCGCTGGGCATCGTGAACTACTTCGAGTCGTCCGAATCGTTGCTCGTCGACCTCGACGATGGCAACGGCAACGTGCAGTCCTCGCGGCTGGCCTTCGAGCAAGCGACCGAACAAGTCTCGCGCAGCCCGAACTGCCGGCTCCGCCTGAGCCGTGCGAGCGACAACGTGCTGGTCTACGACTCCGGCTTGCGCGCCCGCACCGACGCGATCTTGGTGTTCCCGGCTGATCCGGTCACCGGGCTGGTCGGTGTCGTCGCGTTGAACTACAACGGCACCGATGCCGCGGTCGTGGGTTGGGACAACCGGCTGCCCCCGAGGTAGCAGGTGCCGGCCACGCCGCTGTGAGCGCGGCGCCTGCGCAACTCCGCTACCTCGTGCCCAGCGCCTTCAGCCGGCCGAGCTTGGCGGCGTAGAGGTCGTGGTCCTTGCGCGTGGTGCTCACGTCCATTGCGCGCTTGAGGTGGGCCGTGGCGCGCTCGGCGTCGTTCAACTGCAGGTAGCTGACCGCGAGCCAGTACTCGAACTCGTGGTGGTACGGCGCCCGCTCGACTTCTTTCGCGAACAGCCGCCGCGCCACCTCGAAGCGGCCTTCTCGCAGTGCCGCCATGCCTTGATGGAAGTAGCTGAACGGCGGGTGCGGGTCGAGTTGCGCCAGGCGCTCGGCCAGCACGCCCGCCTCGGTATCACGGCCCAGATCACGGAGCGCGAGAACGCGGTTCGACATCGCATGCGCGTTGCCGGGCTCGTGCGCGATGACGCGCCGCAGCACCGCCTCCGACAGCGCGGGATGATGCCGCGCGCGGTACACCACACCGAGCGTCACGTACGCGCTGAGCAACTCAGGGTCAGTGCGGATCGCCTCGCCCGCCCACCAGTAAGCGTCGTCGAGCTGGCCTTGCGTGAGCGACTCGACCGCGCGGTTGTTCAGGTACATCGCGACGACGGTGCGCTCCTCGATCTGGCGCGTGACCAGCCGGCGCGCATCGGCCGGCGGCAGAAAGTCGACCACCATCGCACCGGCCGTCGTGGCGAAAAAGCCCGCTGGCTCGCTGCGCTCTTCGAGCAGCAGGTTCACGTGCCCGATCGCGATGTAGAGGTCGTCGGCGCGGTCCCAGGTTTCTTCACCGACGACGGTCTGGTAGCGCACCGTCAGGCCGAGCTCCTTCGCGAACGACGCGGTCATCAGCACCAGCGCAAGGCAGTTGCCCGAGCGCGCGTCGAACGCCTGCGCCGCGGTGCGCGTGATCGCAGCGTCGTACTCGAGCTTGAGGTCACCGCGGTAGAGCGCGTCGATCAGCTGCTTGCGACGATCTAACCCACGCGTGCGGCTGATGAATCGGGCGGCGAGGTAGTCGCGCATCGCTGGGCTGATCGCGAGCGCGGCCTGCGGTTCGACCGGCGCGGAGGGCGCGGCGAACAGCGCGTCGTGGAACAGGTCGGCGGTGGGCGGCATCGGCGGCGCGGCAGCGCAACCGGCGAGCAGGGCCGCGACCGAAAGGGCGATGAGGGCTTTCATGAACGCTCCCCAAAACCCAATCTTCGGCGACAGCTCGGCGATGCGCGAGTGGTGGTTTCACTCGCGCCCCGGCGGGGTTCAACCGTCGAGCCCGAAAGACACATTTGTCTGTTTGACACTGAGGACCGATAGAAACATGAAGATTGGGTCAATGCCCATCAAACAGGCCGTGTCCCGGTTCGGCGACTGGGCCAAGGCGAAGCTCGCGAACGCTACCGCGAGTGGAGAACCCGAGGACCGGTTGCGTGCGCCCTTCGAGCGCCTGTTGCAGGACATTACCGCGCTCTTGCGATTGCCGGTGGGTGCGGTAGTGGCGGTCGGCGAAACGGCTTTGTTTGCGTAACGATCAAGACGCGCGAGCGTCCGTTGATCGGCGATCGCCGTCCGCCATCGCCGCTGGGCGAAATCCAACCGGGCACTTGGCCGGCGGACCACACGACTGAGTTGCTCAACGTTCTCAATGTCCTTGGCTCGCTAGTGGAGATCGAGCCCGCGCAAGCGTCGGTGCTCGAACGCATTTGCAGCGCCGCGTTGTTCGACAGCTCGGTGCTGCTGGCGGCTGGCGCGTTCGCGA
>JANMWQ010000277.1:0-2315 GCA_031394085.1 Rhizobacter sp.
ATGCGCTTGCGCATCGGCAGCATCGCGCCCTTGCTCAGGCTCAGCAGGTCGATGCCGTCGAAGGTGACGCTGCCGCCGACCGGCCCGCCGCTCGGCTCGTGCAGGCGCAGCAGCGCCAAGCCCATCGTCGTCTTGCCCGAACCCGATTCGCCGACCACGCCGAGCGTGTGGCCCTGGCGCAGCTTGAAGGTCGCGCCTTTGACCGCGCGGAATTCCTTGCGGCCGAACACGCCGCTGTGCAGCCAAAAACTCTTGGTCAGCGCGCTCGCTTCGATGATGACGCGCGCGTCCGGGTCCTTCGGCTTGGCCGGCACCTCGCGGTAGGCGACGCCGGCCACGTGGTCGTCGATCGACATCAGCCGCGCGCTGCGTTGCTCGAGTGTCGGTCGGCAGGCGAGCAGCGCCTTGGTGTACGCATCTTTCGGGTCGGCGAAGATGGTGGCGACAGGCGCCTGCTCGCGCACCGTGCCAGCGCGCATCACCACCACGTGGTCGGCGATCTCGCCGACCACGCCGAGGTCGTGGCTGATGAACAGCATGCTCATCCGGTACTTCGACTTCAGCCCCGCGAGCAGCTCCATGATCTGGCGCTGGATCGTCACGTCGAGCGCGGTGGTCGGCTCGTCGGCGATCAAGAGTTTGGGCTCGCAGGCGAGCGCCATCGCGATCATCACGCGCTGCTGCTGGCCGCCCGAAAGCTGGTGCGGATAGGCCGAGAGGCGCCGCTTGGGCTCGGGCATGCCGACCTCGACGAGCAGCGCCTCCGCGCGCTTCATCGCGTCGCGTGCATTGAGCCCGAGGTGCTTCATCAGCGGCTCGCAGATCTGCTGGCCGCAAGTAAACACCGGGTTCAGCGAGGTCATCGGGTCTTGAAAAACGCAGGCGATCTCCTTGCCGCGCAGCTTCTGCAGCTCGCTCATCCTCGCCGCGAGCATGTCGCGGCCCTGGAATGTGATCGCGCCGCTGCGCTCGGCGTTGTCGGGCAGCAGGTTCAGGATCGACATCGCCGTGACGCTCTTGCCCGAACCCGATTCGCCGACCAGCGCGACGGTGGTGTTCTCGGGCACGTCGAAGCTGACGCCACTCGCGCCGCGGCCGACGGCTTCGAAGCGTTGGACGACGCCGCCGACCTTGCCGGTGCGGAAGGCGACGCGCAGGTCTTTGATACTCAACAACATTGCGCTCTTTTTCATGTCATTCCAGCCCGCGCAACTTCGGATCGAGCGCATCGCGCAGCGCATCGGTCATCAGCGAGAACGCGGTGATGAACACCGCCATCAGGAACGTCGCCGCGGCGAGCTGCCACCAGTGGCCGAGGATCAGCTCGCTCTGCGCCTCCGAGAGCATCGTGCCCCACGAGACCTGGTCGACGCCCACACCCAGCCCGAGGTACGACAGGATCACCTCCGACTTGATGAAGGCCACGACCAGAATCGAGAGCTGCACCAGCACCACATGGCTCACGTTCGGCAGGATGTGGCGGAACATGCGCGAGGCGTTGCTCGCCCCGATCGCCTCGGCGGCGCGCACGTAGTCGCGGTTCGCGTGCTTGATGAACTCGGCGCGCACGAGCCGGTAGATGCCGGTCCAGCCCGCGAGGCCCAGGATCAACACGACCGAGCCGATGCCGCGCCCGAACACCGCCGCAAACGCAAAAATCAGCAAGATGCTCGGGATCGCGGTGAACACGTTGTAGAACCACTCCAGCAGCTCGCCGGCCCGGCCGCCGAAGAAGCCGGCGACGGCACCCAGCAGCGAGCCGATGATCGTGGCGAGCACGGCCGCCGAGACACCGACCAGGATCGACACCTGCGCGCCCTTGATCGCCTTGGCGAGCACGTCGCGGCCGAGCCGGTCGCCGCCGAACGGCAAGGTGTCGGCGCGCACGGTCTCTTTCGTCTGGTACTTCTTGGCGGCTTCGGCCCATTCTTTGTAGCGCGGCGCGAGCGGGTCGACCGCCGAGATGTCGACGTTCGGGCCGGTCGGCGCCGCGACCGCGAGGCTCTCGGTCTTGGCGGCTGGGCCCATGAAGGTCGGCGGCGCATCGGGCACGCCGCGCTCGGTCTGCCAGTCGGCCGCGACCAGCCCGAGGCCGGCCGCGAGCACGACGAACAAGAACACGACGACGATCACGAGCGAGGCCATGCCGACGTGGTCGGTCTTGAAGCGCGTGGCCGCCGCAGCCCACACGCCCTTGCCACGCGTCATGCTCGGCGTCAGTTGCGGGCTCACCAAGGTCGAGCTCATTTCAGCACCACGCGCGGGTCGACCAGCTTGTAGAGGATGTCGGTCAACAGGTTGACGACCATCGTGAT
>JANMWQ010000299.1:0-1745 GCA_031394085.1 Rhizobacter sp.
GACTGCATCACGATCACCGGCAAGACCGTGGCCGAGAACCTGGCAGCCATCCCCGATGCACCGCGCACCGATCAAAACGTGATCCGCGCGATCGACAAGCCGATGTACGCGCACGGCCACCTCGCGATCCTCAAAGGCAACCTCTCGCCCGAGGGTTGCGTCGCGAAGATCACCGGGCTCAAGAACCCGGTCATCACCGGCCCGGCGCGGGTGTTCGACGACGAGCAATCGGCGCTCGCGGCGATCATGGCGAAGAAGATCGTCGCGGGCGACGTGATGGTGCTGCGCTACCTCGGCCCCAAGGGCGCCCCCGGCATGCCGGAGATGCTCGCCCCCACCGGCGCGCTGATCGGCCAGGGCCTGGGCGAATCGGTCGGCTTGATCACCGACGGGCGGTTTTCAGGTGGCACCTGGGGCATGGTGGTCGGGCACGTGGCGCCCGAGGCCAGCGCCGGCGGCAACATCGCGCTGATCGTCGAGGGTGACTCGATCACGATCGACGCGCACACGCTCAAGCTGGAGTTGAACGTCAGCGACGAAGTGCTGCAACAGCGCCGTGCCTCGTGGATCGCGCCGAAGCCGCGCTACACCCGCGGGGTGCTGGCAAAGTTCGCCTTCAACGCGTCGAGCGCGAGCCTGGGGGCGGTGCTCGACAGGTTTGAATAACGGGAGGATCGGCGCGAGGCTACTTTCGCGCCGCCCTGCGCCGCGCCCGCGTATCGAGCCCAAGCGATGCGAGGTTTTCGGTGCGTCGCTTCTGCTTGCGCAGTTCCATCTTCTCCATTTCGCGGCGCTTGTTCAGGCCCGACTTGTCGGCCCACAGCCACCACAGCGCGGCGAGCGCGAACGGCGTGCAGATCTTCCAGAGATCGCCGCTGAGCTCCCAGTTCCAGGTGGCGAACGGCCCGACGCCGGCGAGATTGGTCGCGATGATCAGCACGCCGACGATGATGAAGAACATGAACAGACTCCTGGGAATGCCGTGGGGCGCAACGGCGAGATGTCAACCGCGCGCGGCACGATCCGTTATGCTGACTGTAGCCGACCGTTAAATCAAGATTTGACCCGAAGGAAACCATGAACCCCCGCACGAAACTGCTCCCCGCGCTGGTGATTCTGTTGGCTGGCGTCGCCGCTGCGCCGGCGTTCGCCCAGGCCGACTTGGCCCAGAAGAAGAACTGCATGGCCTGCCATGCGGTCGACAAGAAGGTGCTCGGCCCGTCGTACAAAGACGTGGCCGCCAAGTACGCCGGCCAGGCCGGCGCGGCCGACAAGCTCGCCACCAAGGTCATGAAAGGCGGCAGCGGCGTCTGGGGCAACATCCCGATGCCGGCGAACCCGCAGGTTACCGATGCCGAAGCGAAGCAACTCGTCGGCTGGATCCTGACGCTGAAGTAAACGATCCTCACCCAGAGTGAAAGGGCCCCGCTTGCGGGGCCTTTTGCTTGGGGCGCCGCACACGCTCAGGGCAGGCCGCGGATGCACGCGAGCACCGCGGGCGACAGCGCAAAACGCGCGCCGTGCCGTCGCGCAAGTCCGGCGGCTTCGGCGATGAATTTTTCGCGGCCTTCGGATTCGATGAACTGGATCGCGCCGCCCGTCCACGCCGGAAAGCCGATGCCGAGGATCGAGCCGATGTTGGCCTCGGCGGTGCTCGTGAGCACGCCCTCGGCGAGGCAGCGCGCCGTTTCGATCGACTGGCGATAGAGCAGGCGCTGCGTCAGCGCCTCGATCGCCACGTCGTG
>JANMWQ010000335.1:0-7205 GCA_031394085.1 Rhizobacter sp.
CTCCCGCGCCTCGTTCGGCCGCACCGCCGACGATTCTTTCGACCGCTTCTTCAGCAATGCCGTGGCCGCCGTGAGCTCGCGCTCGCCGGCGCTCGATGTCAGCGAGACCGACACCGCGTACACCGTCTCGTTCGACGTGCCGGGTGTAACCCGCGAACAACTGAAGGTGACGGTCGAAGGCCGACGCGTCAACATCGAGACGGCCGATGTCGCGCAGCCGCCCGCAGCGGCTGTCGATGCACCGGAGGTCGATGCGCCGCGCTCTCTCTACCGCGAGCGCAGCACAGCGCGTTACGCCCGCACCGTGAGCCTGCCGGCGGAAGTCGACCAAGCCGCATCGCAGGCCAAGTTCGAGAATGGCGTGCTGACGCTGACGCTGGCGAAGAAGGTCGCGACCGGCGCGACGCAACTCGCCGTCAACTAAGCGGCGATCAGCGGCCAGCGTGGCAACACGTTGAACGCGTAGTCGGTCTTGGCATCGGCGACGCCGCGCTGCAGCCGCATCGCGGCGGCCAGCGCGATCATCGCGCCGTTGTCGGTGCACAAGGCGAGCTCCGGGTAGTGCACGCGCACCCCGCGCTTCGCGCATTCGGCATTCATCTGGTGGCGCAACCTCGCGTTCGCGCCGACACCGCCTGCAACGACGATGCGCGTCAACCCGGTGTCGCGCAGCGCCTGCAACGATTTGCGGACGAGCACGTCGACGATGGCCTCTTGCGTCGCGGCGGCGAGGTTGGCCTTGTCCTGCTCACACAGATTGCCGAGCTTCATCGCCTGCGTGCGCACTGCCGTCTTCAGGCCGGCGAACGAAAAGTCGAGATTGCCGCTGTGCAGCAGCGGGCGCGGCAAAGCGAATGCGTTCGCATCGCCGAACTCGGCAAGTCGTGCGAGCGCCGGACCGCCGGGGTAGCCCAGGCCCAGCAACTTCGCAGACTTGTCGAAAGCCTCTCCGGCAGCGTCGTCGATGGTCTCGCCGAGCAGCTCGTAGCGGCCGACATCCTCGACCCGCATCAGCTGCGTGTGGCCGCCCGATACCAGCAGTGCGATGAACGCAAACTGGGGCGCGTCGGCCGACAGAAACGGCGACAACAGGTGCCCTTCGAGGTGATGCACGCCGATCGCCGGCCGCTGAAGCGACGCCGCCAGCGCGCAGGCGACGCCTGCGCCCACCAGCAACGCACCCGCCAGCCCGGGGCCACGCGTGTAGGCCACGAAGTCGATGTCCGCGAGCGTCGCGCCGGCCTCGTTCATCACCTGCCGGGCCAGTGGCAACACCCGCCGGATGTGATCGCGCGAAGCCAACTCCGGCACCACGCCGCCGTAGGCTTGGTGCATGTCGATCTGGCTGTGCAGCGCATGCGCGCGCAATCGCGGCGTGTCCTTGCCGTTCACCTCGACCAGCGCGACGCCGGTCTCATCACACGACGACTCGATCCCCAGAATGTTCATTGCACGAGTTTAGGCGGCGTGTTGCGGTCGCCTTGCCGCGGGCCTATCTGGCGTGGCTGCTGCCGCCACCGCCCGGCACGCTGCGCAGGTCTTGCGAGACCTTGCCGTCGTGCAGCACGATCACGCGGCTGGCCGACGCGATCGTCTCGGGCCGGTGCGCGACGATGATGCGCGTGAGTTCGAGCTGCCGAATCGCGTGGTTGACTTCGCGTTCGCGATCGACATCGAGCGCGCTGGTCGCCTCGTCGAGGAACAGGATCTTCGGCCGCTTGTACAACGCGCGCGCCAGCAGGATGCGCTGGCGCTGACCGCCCGAGATGCTGCCGCTCATGTCGCCGATCAAGGTGTGAAAGCCCATCGGCATCGCTTCGATGTCGTCGATTACCGCCGCGACCCGCGCGCACTGCGCGACCCATTCCGGGTCGGCCTGGGGATCGAAGAAGCTGATGTTGTCGGTGATCGAACCGGCGAACAGCTGGTCGTCTTGCATCACGGTGCCGATCATGTCGCGCCAGGCGCGCATGCCGAGCCGCGCGAGGGGCACGCCGCCGATGCGAATCTCGCCCGATTGCGGCGCATGCACGCCCAGCATCAGCTTGAGCAGCGTCGTCTTGCCGCAGCCCGACGGCCCGACGATCGCGACCGACTCGCCCGGCTCGATCAGCAGGCTCAAGCCCCGCAACACCTGAGGTTCTGATTCGGAGTACGCGAACTCGATGTTGCGGAGCTCGACGGTGACCGGCAGCTCGTTGCTGCGCGGTACGAACTCGGTCTGCGGCTCGGGCGCGGTGAGTACGATGTCCGCCAGGCGCTCGCCCTGCAGCTTGAGCATCTTCACTTCGACGAATTTGTCGATCAACGCGCTGATGCGGGTCGCGAACTGCTCTTGGTAGGCGATGAACGCGAACAACATGCCGACCGAAAAGGTGTGGTCCATCACCAGCAGCGCGCCGACCCACACGATCGCGATGCGCTCGATGCCGAACACCAGCTTGTGGCCGACGCTGAACATCAGGTCGAGCTTGCGCGTCGCGATGTTGGCGTTCATCGCATCGACGACGAGGTTCATGAAGCGCGCCTGCCGATCCTCCTGGCGGTTGAACAGCTTGATCGACTGCACGCCGCGCAGCGACTCGAGAAAGTGGCTGGCACGCTTGGCCTCGAAGACGATCGACTCTTCGGTCGCCTCGCGAAGCGGGCGAAAAAAGGCCCAGCGCAGCACGGCGTAGACCGCCACCGCACCGACCGCGATCGCCGTCAACAGCCCGCTGTAGATCAGCATCATCGCGAGCGTGACGACGACCAGCAGGCCGTCGAGCACCGCCTCGATGAAGCTGGTGGTCAGCGTCTGCTGGATCTTCTGCACCGCCTCGAAACGCGACATCACGTCGCCGGTGTGTCGTTTCTCGAACCACGCGACCGGCAAGCGCATCAGGTGCGCGAACACATTGGCGAGCCATTGGAGGTTCAGCGTCGTCGACAGGTGCAGGACCGCCCACGACCGGATCGCGCCGGTCGCGACCTGGATCAGCACCAGCAAGCCGAAGCCGATGCCGAGGGTGACGAGCAGGTCGCGGTCGAGCCCGACGAGCACGCTGTCGACGACCCACTGCATGAAGAACGGCGACAGCAGCAAAAATGCTTCGAGCGTCAGCGCCAGCGTGAAAATCTGCAGCAGCGAGCGCCGCAGGCCGGTGACGCGGCCGAGCAACTGGCGCAAGGTGACGGTCTGCTGTTCGATGCGCGGCTTGAAATCGGCCTGCGGCGTGAGCTCGAGCACGACACCGGTGAAGTGCTTCGACACCTCGGCCATCGACAGCCGCCGCACGCCGCGCGCCGGGTCGTGGATCACGGCAACACCGCGCCTGACTTCTTTCAGCACGACGAAGTGGTTCAGGTCCCAGTGCAGGATGCACGGCAGCACCAGACCGGGCAGGTGCGACATTTCGGCGCGCAGCGCTCGGGAGTTGAGTTGCAGGTGGCCGGCGATGCGCACCAGATCGGCCATCGTCGCGCCCTTCAACGACATCGGAAAGCGCTGGCGCAGGGTTGGCAAGTCGCTGCGCAGCCCGTGGTGTGCAGCGACCATCGCGATGCACGCCAGGCCGCACTCCGCGGCCTCGGTCTGCAGGATTACCGGCAGGCGGCGCCCGCCAAGGCCGAGCCGCAGGCCGTCGAGCCAAGCGGCTGTTGTCATGACTGCATGGCTCGCCTCATCGCGGTCAAACCCGGCCGGCGATGCCCAGCACCGGCTCGAACAGCCATTCGATCAGCCGGCGCCGGTCGAGCAACACGTCGGCTTCGAGCTGCATGCCCGGCGCGAGCGCCTGCGCCTGCCCGTAGGCGGCGACGCTTTGGCGGTCGAGCGCGACGGTGATGCGGTAGAGCGGCTCGCCGCTCGCGCTCAACGCCGCCGGCAGCGACAGGCCAACCAGCTCGGAGGCCTGCAACGGCGAGCGCGACACCTGCACCACCTCGCCCGACTGGTGGCCGAACTTCTGGTACGGAAAGGCCTGGTAGCGCAGTTGCACATGCTGGTTCGCGCGCACGAACCCGACCGCGCTCGATGGTGCGAAAAGCTGCGCCTGCAGCCGCGCATCGGCCGGCAGGAGGCTGGCCAGCGCAACGGCGGGCGTCACCGTCTGCCCCGGCGCGGCGAGCACACCGCTGACGACACCGTCTTGCGGCGCTCGCACGACGATGCGCTGCCGCGCCTCGGTCTCGGCCGCCTGTTGCGCGAGCGCTGCGAGTTCGCGGTCGATCGCACCCTGTGCACTTTGCGCCTGCAGCGGCAACTCGCGGCGCTGCGCCTGCAAGGCCGCGATCTCACGCAGGCGCGCGCCGCGTTGACGCTCCAGGCCTTGCAGCTGGGCCTTGACGTTGAGTACTTCCTCGGCCTTTGCACGCACTTGCGCCGAAGAGACGAAGTTGTCGTTGCGCAGCGATTCGTATTGCGACTGCGCCTGTTCGGCGAGTGCGAGACGCTGGCGTTGGAGGTCGAACTCGACCTTCATCGAATCGAACTCGCGCTGCATCTGGTCGACCTGGCGGTCGATGGCGGTGAGTTGGGTCTGTTCCAGCAGGCTGCGCTGGCGGGCCGCGCCCTGCAAGCTCAGCGTGCGCGAGACGATGCTGCTCTGGACCGCGGCTTGCGTGTCGCCGCTCAACGTTGCTTGGCCAACCGCCAAAACGAACAACACGTCACCGCGCCGCACGGCACCGCCTTCGGCAACGTGACTTTCGACCACCGTCGCGGCCTGCGGCGTGACCAGTCTGATCACCCCCCGATCGGGCACGAGGTACCCGCTGACCCGCGCCTTGCGGGTGTACTCACCCAGCGCGAGGTAGGCGCCGACCGCCGCCGTTACCAGCACCGCGACCGTCGTCAGAGCCGCTAGTGAGACTGGGCGGATCAGCTGAATGCTGCCCAGCCAGTCATGTTCGCGGTTTTCGAGGGCTTCGCGGCGGAACAGGCCAGTCACGCGCAGAAGGGTCTACCAACCGCCACGGGGGGCTGAGGTGGTGGCTGCCACCAAAGAAGCGCTGTCCCAGCCGCCGCGCGGGGCCAGTCCACCGGCCACGAACGGAAGAACGCTTGGGTTCAATTCGACCGGGCCGGCTTGACGCGCTTCGGCCAGGTCGACCCGCAGGTTCGATGCGATGGCGGTATGAACAGCGAAAGACTTGGTTTGCATTTTTGGCTCCGAGGGGTTGGCTAAATGCACGCACCGCATGCATGGACCGTATTCCATCAGAGCTCATTCAATTGCGTAACTGTCAAGTCTTACAGGGTGGGGATTGACACGACAACGCGACGCCCCTCGCGACTTTACGCACCCTCCACTTCAGCGGAGCAGCCCCATCCGGAGCGCCTTCAGAACCGCCTGATGCTTGTTCACACAGCCCAGCTTGTGGGTGGCATTGTTGACGTGCAACGAGGCAGTGCGCTCGGTGATCCCTAGCACGTTGCCAACCTCCCACGCCGTTTTGCCATCCATCGTCCAGCGCAGCGACTCGAGCTCTCGTGGCGTGAGCGAAGGCAGGGAAGGGTCGGTGGACGCCGGAATTAGTATTCGCGACGCCGCGTCCTGAGCGTGGACCGCGAACAACTGCAAGTCCGCAACCATCCGCGTCAGTTCCGTCGCGTCCTCGGGCACAGGGCGATCACGGTCAACCCCGAGTAAGAAATGCCGGCCCTCCGGCATGTGCAGCGCCAAGCTTATTCCGTTTCGATAGCCGAAGATGGCCATCTCCTCCCACAGCTCGCCAACGCCCTTGCGCACATAGGTGGCCTGATCCCAGATGATGGGCACGCTCTGGCGCTTGCAGTGCTGCATCACCGGGTCGCGGCGCCAGCTTTCCGGGTCTTGGAACGACTCTTTGTAGGCGCGCGGCGTGTTGTCGACCGTAATAAATTCGGCCTCACCGAGCATATGGTCAAGCACCAACGTCGCGGATACCGTCTCGAAGCCGAGCCGTCGCGTGAAGGCCACGAGTTCACCCTCGAACTCGTCGCGATCCCGACTCTTCAGCACTTCCGAGAAACCGCCTTGAAGCATGCCGCCCTTTCAATCCGGAAAGCGCAACTGGTCACAGATGCGCGGCAATTTCGCCCCCGACCTGTAAACGTTGACAGATGGCAAGACCTGATTCAGTTGCCACACTTGCTCCATCACTCATCCACTCTCGAAGAGGTTCGACCATCGACGCGACGACGCTGCCCACCCACATGACACCCGCTTGGATCGTGTATGCATGGGCCCCCGTATTGTGGCAGGCCGCCTCGGCGCCCGAATTGCATCTCGTCCACTTGGGCACGAGAGTGTTGACTCTTGGCGACGATGACGGCCCGTGCAGCGGCCAGACGCTGTGGGGTGACCACATCGAAACCCGCGCCGCCGGTGTGGCCTGGGACTGGGTCGAGTTGCGCCAAGGCGTGGTCGCGATGTCCGACCCGCTGGGCGTGGTCACCAACCTGCGCCTGCTCGACGCTCGAGGCGAAGAGATGACGCAGGCCCAGATTGCCGTTCACCTGCACCAACTCGTGCACGCACTGCCTTGGCAGACCGAGGTCAACCGCGTTCTGCGCAAGCCTTCTTGAGCTTTCGTTGCAGGCGAACGCGCGCTGGCTCGGCGTCCGCCATCGGTATTTTCCCCGGACTTGTGCGTCGAGCCCTTCCCGCAGCGTCGATAAACGTCTAACCTGCGCGCCTCAGTCGAGCCACAGCACAGATCCGTGGCCTTCATAAAACGAGTCGTTGGCCCATGAAAGAATACCGTCTAGTTGCTTGGCCGCAGTTGCGGGCGTCGTTCGACCGCATCGCCTACCGGCGCATGCTGAGCGACATGTCGCACCGCCACATGACGCTCGCGCAGCTTGTCGAGTGCAGCGGCATTCGGCGCCACGAGGTGCGCACTTTCATCGACATGCTCGAATCTCGGCACCTCATCGCCGAGCGCGAGGCCCCGGTCGCCGATTCGCTTTTCGGATCGCTGCGCCCGCTGGGTGGCTGGCTGCGTCGCGCGCTCGCCGCGACCCACGCCGACCGCTGATTTTCCCGACACGCCTTCGGTCGCGCCGACTGGCGTAATTGTTGCTCCGACCGGAGCATGCGAACGCCCGCCCTCCTGCGCATCGTCATCGTTGCGCCCGAGTCGTTGGCAGCCGATGCGCTCGACTCCGCCTCCGAGACCGAAGTGCGCCGCTCGCGATGGCTGCGCATCGGGCTGCTCAAAGGCGGCTACAACATCGTCGC
>JANMWQ010000376.1:0-2384 GCA_031394085.1 Rhizobacter sp.
AACTGCACCGCCAGCGCGACCAGCGGCGCGAAGCCGGTGCAGAACAGGAACTCCATCACGCCGGTGTCCCACGGCATGTCGCGCCACCAGTAGCGCGCCGAGAGCAGGCCCCAGACCAGGCAGAGCCAGCCGAAGTAGCCGAGGTAAGCCTCGCGCCGGTTCATCCACCCCATCCCGATCATCACGCAGCCCAGCACCACGAGCGCGAAATTGGCGAACTGCACCGCGGTCACGTTCCAGAACAGGCGGTCGTCGTACTCGCTCTGCAGCACCGCTTGCGGGCCGATCCGGATCGCCGAGAGCCCGCCCGCACGCTGGCGCGAGGCCACCCTGGGCAGCGCGTGGCCGTACACCTGCACGTCGAGCGTGTTGCCTCGCTCCTGCAGCATCGCCGGCAGCGTCACGAGTTGCGGGTAATGGCAGTTGCGCGTCACCGGCTCGCCCATGCGGCCGCCGCTGAAGATGCGCTGGCCGTTCACGTAGACCTCGGCGTTGCTGCAGACGCGCTCGATGTAGAGCGCCATCATGTCGTGCGAGTCGGCGCCCGCTGGCCGGTCGAAGTTGGTGCGGTACCAGACACTGCCTTCGAAGCGCGGCCGCGTCACGGCCCAGTCGTCGGGCAATTTGACCGGCAGCGCGATCAGCGTGATCGCGCCGGGCTGGCCGACCGACTGCACCGACACGGCCTGGTCGATCACTACCTCTTGCGGCTCGGCGCCGAACGCCGGCGACGCCGCAGCCCAGGCCACCAGCCACGCCACGACACAGCGCCATGCGAAGCGGAAGCTGGCCGATGATCCGGCTGCGGCTGGGAGGGCGAGGGGGTTGGGCATCGGCGAGGATTGTGACGGACGCCTCCCTGCGCCGCGCCGGCGAGCGCACGCCAAACTCGGTGCCGATGCCGACAACGGCACGCCGGTCGGGTGACAATCCGGCCTCCGAACCTGCAAGCCGCTCGCCTTGATCCTTCGCCACTCCTTCGAACCGCGCGACAACACGCGCCTGGCCCACCTCTGCGGCAGCCTCGACGAGCACCTGCGCAGCATCGAGCGCCTGCTCGACGTGAGCGTCTCGCGCCGCAACGAGTTCTTCCGCATCGAGGGGCCGAAAGCGAGCGCCGAGCACGCGATGAACCTGCTGCTCGCGCTCTACGAGCAATCGCAGCGGCCGATCGGCGCCGAGCAGTTGCAGCTCGCGCTGGTTCAGGTCGGCGCCGCGGGCATGTCGACCGAAGCGGGCACGGGCACTGGCAATGGCACTGGCACTGGCAACGGCGGCGAAGCGCTCACGCTGCGCACGCGCCGCACCGACCTCGTCGGTCGCACGCCGAACCAGCTCACCTACCTGCGCAACATCCTCGCGCACGACATCACCTTCGGCATCGGCCCGGCCGGCACCGGCAAGACCTTTCTCGCGGTCGCTTGTGCGGTCGATGCGCTCGAGCGCAGTGCGGTGCAGCGCATCGTTCTGACGCGCCCCGCGGTCGAGGCCGGCGAGCGGCTCGGCTTCTTGCCGGGCGATCTGGCGCAAAAAGTCGACCCGTACCTGCGCCCGCTCTACGACGCGCTCCACGACCTGATGGGTGCCGACAAGGTCGCGCGTGCCGTCGAGAAAGGCACGCTCGAGATCGCGCCGCTCGCGTTCATGCGCGGGCGCACGCTGAACCACGCGTTCGTGATCCTCGACGAGGCGCAGAACAGCACGGCCGAGCAGATGAAGATGTTCCTCACGCGCATCGGCTTCGGCACCAAGGTGGTCATCAACGGCGACGTGAGCCAGATCGATCTGCCGCGCGGCACCGAGAGCGGCCTGGTCGACGCCGAGCGCGTGCTGAAGCGCGTGCGCGGGATCGCCACGACCTATTTCACGTCGTCC
Source organism: Rhizobacter sp. (assembly GCA_031394085.1). GTDB lineage: Bacteria > Pseudomonadota > Gammaproteobacteria > Burkholderiales > Burkholderiaceae_C > LMDS01. The sequence goes on from JANMWQ010000376.1 coordinate 1,876, forward strand.
GACGTGGTGCGGCACCCGCTGGTCGCGCGCATCGTCGAGGCCTACGACGCCGCGCGGCTCGACGATGCGTAGCGCGCGGCCGTCGCTGACACTTTCGCTGCAGTTCGCCGACCCGACCGATCGCGCGCTGCTGCCGCGGCACAAGGTTTCGCGCTGGATTCGCGCGGCACTCGAAGCCCCCGGCGAAATCACCGTGCGCATCGTCGGCGCCGAGGAAGGCCAGGCGCTGAACCGCGACTTCCGCGCGAAAGACGATGCGACCAACGTGCTGACCTTCGACTACGCCCACGAGCCCGTCGTCAGCGCCGACCTTGTGCTCTGCGCCCCGGTGCTGCAGCGCGAGTCGCGCGAGCTGGGCATCCCGCTCCAAGCGCACTACGCCCACATGCTGGTGCACGGCACGCTGCATGCGCAGGGTTATGACCATGAGGTCGACGACGAAGCCCGCGCGATGGAGGCGCGAGAGACCGTGCTGATGCGCGCGCTCGGCTTCGGCGACCCGTACGCGA
>JANMWQ010000377.1:0-7016 GCA_031394085.1 Rhizobacter sp.
GTCGAGCTCGTAGGCCGAGAAGCCGATCGTGGCAGCGTACTGGTGCGAGGTGTTGGCCTGCCCGCTGCCCGACAGATCGCCCGGCGTGCGGCTCGCGCTGCCGCCGCCGCTCGCGTTGACCGTGGGCAGCAGCGCCGCGCCTTGAATTCGGTACTGGGCGCGCGACTGCTCGATGTTGAGCACCGCGACGCGCAAGTCGCGGTTGTTGGCCAGCGCCAGCGCGATCAGCTCGCGCAGGCGCTCGTCGGCGAAGAAGTCGCGCCAGCCGATGTCGGCAACGGCGCTCGCCTTCGCATCGCCCGCAACGGTCGACGGGAACGCCTCCGGCACCGGCGCGTCGGGGCGTTGGTAGTTCGGCATCAGGCTGCAGCCGCCGAGCGCGGCTGCGAGCGCCAGCGTGAGGATGGACAAGCGGGTCATGTCAGTGGCCTTCAAGAGCGGGTGGGTTCGGCTGCGCAGGTGGCGCGTCGGCAGGCTTGGGTTTGGGCTTGGGTTTGGGCTTGAACAAGCTCATCACGACGACGAAGAACAGCGGCACGAAGAAGATCGCGAGCACGGTCGCCGAGACCATGCCGCCGACCACCGCGACGCCGAGTGCGTTCTGCGCGCCGGCGCCGGCACCGTTGCCGAGCACCAGCGGCAGCACGCCGAGGATGAACGCGAGCGAGGTCATCAGGATCGGTCGCAGGCGCATGCGCGCTGCCTGCAAGGCCGCATCGACCAGGCCCACACCCTGCGCGACCAGGTCTTTCGCGAACTCGACGATCAGGATCGCGTTCTTCGCGGCCAGGCCCACCGTCGTCAGCAGGCCGACCTGAAAGTACACGTCGTTCATCTTCCAGGTCAGCAGCGCGCCGGCGAGTGTGCCGAGCACACCGAGCGGCACCACCAGCATTACCGAGACCGGAATGGCCCAGCTTTCGTACAGCGCGGCCAAGCACAGGAACACGATCAGGATCGAGGCCGCATAGAGGTACATCGCCTGCGAACCGGCCTGCTTTTCCTGCAGCGAAATGCCGGTCCACTCGTAGCCGATGCCGGCCGGCAAGGTCGCGGCGAGCCGCTCCATCGTCGCGATCGCCTCGCCGCTGGACGACACGCCGGGCTTGGCCATGCCGAGGACCTCGACCGAGGGCGAGCCGTTGTAGCGCTCCAGGCGCGGCGAGCCGCTGGTCCATGCCGCGGTGGCGAAGGTGTCGAACGGCACCATCGCGCCGGCGCTGTTGCGCACGTACCAGCGGTCGATGTCTTTGGGCAGCATGCGGAACGGCGCATCGGCCTGCAGAAAAACTTTTTTCACGCGGCCCTTGTCGATGAAGTCGTTGACGTAATTGCTGCCCCACGCGGTCGAAAAGGTCTCGTTGATGTCGGCGATCGAAACGCCGAGCGCGCCGGCTTTGCGCTGGTCGATGTCGAGCCGGAACTCGGGCGCGTCTTCCTGGCCGTTCGGTCGCACACCGACCAGGCCCGGCTCTTTGGCCGCCATCGCGAGCAGCTGGTTGCGGGCCTGCATCAGCGCGTCGTGACCGAGGTTGGCGCGGTCTTGCAGCATCAGGTCGAAGCCGCTGGCGTTGCCGAGCTCCGAGACCGCCGGCGGTGCGAACGCGAACACGCTGGCATCGCGGATCAGCGCGAAGGCCTGGCCTGCCTTGGCCATGATGCCGGGCACGCGCAGGTCGGGCGTCTTGCGCTCGTCCCAGTTGCGCAGCTTGACGAAAGCGAGGCCGGTGTTCTGGCCCGTGCCGGCGAAGCCGAAGCCGGCGACCGTGAAGACCGACTCGACCGCCTCTTTCTGGTCGACGAGAAAGTGGCGTTCGACCTGCTCCATCACCTTCAGCGTCCGGTCCTGCGTGGCGCCGGGCGGCAATTGCACCAGCGTGAACACGGTGCCTTGGTCTTCGTCGGGCAAGAACCCCGTCGGCACCTTGGTGTAGGCCAGCCCGACCAGCACCGCGAGCGCTGCGTAGATCAGCATGTAGCGCTTGGTGCGCGTCAGCATGTGGCCCACCCCGCGCTGGTAGCCGCGGTTGCCGCGGTCGAAGACGCGGTTGAACCAGCCGAAGAAGCCGGTGGTCTTGGCATGGTGGCCGGGCACGATCGGCTTGAGCAGCGTCGCGCACAGCGCCGGTGTGAGCACCATCGCGGTCAGCACCGAGAGCGTCATCGCCGTGACGATCGTGATCGAGAACTGCCGGTAGATCACGCCGGTCGAGCCGCCGAAGAAGGCCATCGGCACGAACACCGCGGCCAGCACCAGCGCGATGCCGACGAGCGCGCCGGTGATCTGCGTCATCGATTTTCGCGTCGCCTCGAGTGGTGACAGACCCTCCTCGCTCATCACACGCTCGACGTTCTCGACCACCACGATCGCATCGTCGACGAGCAATCCGATCGCCAGCACCATCGCGAACATCGTCAGCGTGTTCATCGAGTAGCCGAAGGCATAGAGCACGGCGAAGGTGCCGAGCAGCACCACCGGCACCGCGATCGTCGGGATCAGCGTGGCGCGAAAGTTCTGCAGGAACAGGTACATCACGAGGAACACGAGCACCACCGCCTCGATCAGCGTTCGCACGACCTCTTCGATCGAGATGCGCACGAACGGCGTGGTGTCGTAAGGCGTCACCGCCTTCATGCCCTGCGGGTAGTACGGCTTGAGCTCTTCGAGCTTGGCATTGACGGCCTTGACCGTGTCGAGCGCATTGGCGCCTGTGGCGAGCTGGATCGCCAGGCCGTTGGCGGGCTTGCCGTTGTAGCGCGCGACCGTTTCGTACGACTCGCTGCCGAGCTCGATGCGGGCCACGTCGCGCAGCCGCACCTGCGAACCGTCGGTCTGGGTGCGCAACAGGATGTCCTCGAACTGCTCGGCGGTCTTCAGCCGCGTTTGCGCGGTGATGGTCGCGTTGAGCTGCTGGCCCTTGGCCGACGGCAGGCCCCCGAGCTGGCCGGCCGAGACTTGTGCGTTCTGCGCCTTCACAGCGGCCGCGACATCGGCGGTCGTGAGCTTGAAGTTGTTGAGTTGGGTCGGGTCGAGCCAGACGCGCATCGCGTACTGCGCGCCGAACAGCGTCGTGTCGCCCACGCCTTCGACGCGACTGATCGGGTCTTGGATGTTGGCGGCCACGTAGTCGCTGAGATCGGCCTCGCTCATGCGGCCGTCCTCGGAGATGAACGCGACGACGACGAGGAAGTTGTTCGCTGTCTTGGCGACCGTCACGCCCTGCTGCTGAACCTCGGGCGGCAGCAGTGGTGTGGCGAGCGAGAGCTTGTTTTGCACCTGCACCTGCGCGGTGTCGGGGTCGGTGCCGCTCTCGAAGGTCAGCGTGATCGTGACGCTGCCGCTCGATTCGCTGGTCGACGCCATGTAGGAGAGCCGGTCCAGCCCCTTCATCTTCTGCTCGATGATCTGCGTCACCGTGTCTTCCAGGGTCTTGGACGAAGCACCGGGGTAGCTGGCGGTGATCGACACCGCGGGCGGTGCGATGGTCGGGTACTGCGCGACCGGCAGTTGCGTGATCGCCAACACGCCGGACAGCATCACGACGATGGCGAGCACCCAGGCGAAGATCGGGCGGTCGATGAAGAAGCGAGCCATGGTGGTTTTCCTTCCGGGTTCAGTTCTTGGTCGGCGCTGCGGAGGCCGAAGCCACCGCCGGTGCCACGTTGGCACTCGCGCTCGGCGCCGTCGCGCCGGCCGTGTGCGGCAGCACCTCCACGGCCTGGCCGGCACGCGCGTTTTGCGCACCGTTGACGACCAGCCGGTCGCCGGCCTTGAGCCCGGCGGTCACCAGCCACTGGTCGCCGATCGCGCGCTCGGTGCTCAGCGCACGCTGCTCCAGCTTGTTGTAAGCGCCGACCACATAGGCCACGGGCTTGCCGGCGGCGTCGCGGGTCACCGCCGGCTGCGGTGCGAGCAGCGCCTGCTCGTTGACGCCTTCTTCGAGCACCGCCCGCACGTACATGCCGGGCAGCAGCTCGCGCTGCGGGTTCGGGAACTCCGCGCGCAAGATGATCGCCCCGGTGCCTTGGTCGACCGTCACGTCGGAGAACTGCAGCGTGCCGGTCAGCGCGTAGCGCGTGCCGTCTTCGAGCAGCAGGCCGACCTTCGCGACCTTTGCGGCGTCGCCGCCCGCGGCACTCAGCGTGCCCTGCGCCAACGCGCGCTTGAGGCGCAGCAGCGCGGTGCTCGATTGGGTCACGTCGACATAGATCGGGTCGAGCTTTTGCACCGTCGCCAGCGCCGTGGCCTGGTTCGCGGTGACGAGCGCGCCCGGCGTGACCGACGACTTGCCGATGCGCCCGGAGATCGGCGCGGTGATGCGGGTGTAGGCCAGGTTGATGCGTGCGGTCTCGACCGCCGCCTTGGCCGATGCGACATCGGCCTCGCCCTGGCCGAGCGTGGCGATGGCGTCGTCGGCATCCTGCTGGCTCACGGCCTTGATCGCGACCAGCTCGCGGTAGCGGTCGGCCTTCAGGCGCGAGGTCTGCAACGACGCCTGGGCCTTGGCGAGCGCGGCCTTGGCGCTGTCGAGGCTGGCGCGGTAGGTGGCCGGGTCGACCTCATAGAGCACCGCGCCGGCCTTGACCTCGCTGCCCTCTTTGAAGTTGCGCGACAGCACGATACCGGTCACCTGCGGGCGCACATCGGCAACCAGCACCGGCGCCGTGCGGCCGGCGAGCTCGGTGGTGATCGCAACGCGCTGCGGCTGCACGGTCAGCACACCGACCTGCGGCGTCTCGAGCGCCGGCGGCGGCCCGCCCGCCGGTGGTTTGCCGCAGGCCGTCAACAGGGCCACCGCGCTGACCAGCGAGACCACGAGCGTGAGAGGTGTCAGGTAACGCATGCAGAGCTCCTTGATGGCGCAACGAATGGACAAGCGCCACGCCTTGGGTTTATAACGATACTGTACGGTATGGTAATTGACGAACCACGCTTGTCAAGCGAAAATGAACACTTCAGTTCATAAAAGGAATATTGCGATGCGTGTACGCACAGAAGCAAAACGCCAGGCGATCCTCGACGAAGCCTCGAAAACCTTCTTCGAGCTGGGCTTCGAACGCACCTCGATGGCCGAGATCTCGGCCCGCGTCGGCGGCTCGAAGGCCACGCTGTACGGCTACTTTCCGTCGAAGGAGCAGTTGTTCACCGAGGTCGCGCGCAGCTGCGGCGAAATGCAAATCGGCCACGCCTTCGACACATTGATGCTGTGCGCTGATGGCGACGAAGCCGGCGCGCTGCAGCGCTTCGGCGAGGCATTCCTGGGCTACGTCTCACTGCCCGAAGCCGTCTCGATCCAGCGCATGGTGATCGCGGAATCAGGCCACACCGCGATCGGGCAACTGTTCTTCGACGCCGGCCCGAAAATCGGGAACGACGCGGTGGCCGAGTTCCTCAAGGGTGCGATGGCGCGCGGCCGGCTGCGCCGTGCCGATCTGGGCGTCGCGACCTCGCACCTGATGGCGCTGCTGAACGCCGAGATCATGCCGCGCCACCTGCTCGGCTTGCCGGTCAACACCTCGCGCGGCCAGATCAAGAAGATCGTCGAGCGTGCGGTGGCCGCCTTCACGGCCGCCTACGCGCCCTGAGTCGGCTTGGCCATCATCACGGGCGTGTCGAAGACGCGCTCGAACGATCCTTCCCGCCGAGGCCGAGCGACGCCGGGAGGGCATCGAAGAGTTCGAGGGTCAGCGCGCTACGCACCTCGCTTGCCGGCACGTAGATGCGCCAACGGCAACGCCGCGCCTGACTTGACCTCGCCGAGCGAAAAGCTGGTGTGCAGGTCTTTGACGTGCGGCAGGTGCAGCAGCGTGTCGCGCGAGAACTTCGAGAACGCGTCGAGGTCGGTCGCCATCACCTGCAGCTCGAAGGTGCCCGAGCCCGAGATGTAGTGACACGAGATCACCTCGGGAATGCGCCGGATCTTCTCTTCGAGCTCGCGTGTGGATGCGGCGTTGTTGCGGTCGGCATCGATGCGCACGAACGCGAGCACGCCGAGACCGATCTTGCGGCGGTCGATCTCGGCGCGGTAGCCGGTGATGAAGCCGTTGTCTTCGAGCCATTTCACGCGCCGCCAGGTCGGCGCGGCCGAGATGCCGATGCGCGCGGCGAGTTCGGTGTTCGACAGGCGCGCGTCGCGCTGCAGCTCGTGCAGGATCAGCAGGTCGTAGCGGTCGAGGTCGGTGCCGTGGGTCGGCGCCAACTCAGCGGCAGGTGGCGGTATGGTCGGTTCACGTTTACCCGAAGTTGGCTTTTTGAGCGCCATTTATCTCTTTCCCGAGAATTCGCAGCAAGATTATTGCTCGAACCCCTGCCATTCGAACAAAGATAGAAAAGACATCGCGCGGCCGTTTCCCTAAACTGTGCATCTCTTTCCTGCTGTTCGCAGTGCGGCCACGAGCCGCATCGGCGCAGCCCGAAGACCCCGCTGAACCCTGGAGCACCGATCCGATGAACGCACCGCTACCCGAATCGATCCGCAAGGCGATCGAGACCGTTTCGCTCGACGACAAATACGCGCTCGAAAATGGCCGCGCATTGATGAGCGGCACCCAGGCGCTGGTGCGGCTGCCGATGCTGCAGAAGAAGCGCGACGCCTTCAACGGCCTCAACACCGCCGGCTTCATCAGCGGCTACCGCGGCTCGCCGCTCGGCGGCTACGACCAGGCGCTGTGGGCTGCGAAAAAACACCTCGCCGCGCAAAACATCCAGTTCGTGCCCGGCGTCAACGAAGAACTCGCCGCCACCGCCGTGTGGGGCTCGCAGCAGCTCGATCTCTACCCGCAGAGCAACAAGTTCGACGGCGTGTTCGGCATCTGGTACGGCAAGGGCCCCGGCGTGGACCGCTGCTCCGACGTGTTCAAGCACGCGAACATGGCCGGCACGTCGAAGCACGGCGGCGTGATCGCGCTGGCGGGCGACGACCACATCGCGAAGAGTTCGACGGCGGCGCACCAGAGCGACCACATCTTCAAGGCCTGCGGGCTGCCGGTGTTCTTCCCGAGCAGCGTGCAAGACA
>JANMWQ010000387.1:0-5560 GCA_031394085.1 Rhizobacter sp.
GCCGTTCAGCCCGACGCTGTGGTTCGCGGCCAGCGTGCTGTGGATCCTGGACGCCGCCAACAACGTGACGATGGAGCCGTACCGCGCCTATGTGAGCGACCGGCTCGAGCGCTCTCAACACTCGCTCGGCTTTCTCACGCAAGCCGCGTTCACGGGCCTCGCGCAGACGCTCGCCTACCTCGCGCCGACCCTGCTCGTGCTGCTCGGCATGAACAAGGACGCGGTCGGTGCCAGCAACATCCCGCACATCACGCTGACCGCCTTCATGATCGGCGCGGTGTTTTCGTTCACCACCGTCTGGTGGTCGGTGAAGAAGGTGCCCGAACTGCCCCTTTCTGCCCAAGAGCTGGCCGAGATGCACGCGCGTCCGAGCGGCGTGCGCGCCACATTTGCCGAGATCTGGCTCGCACTCAAAGAGATGCCGCCGACGATGCGCCAGCTCTGGTGGATGAAGCTGTTCCAGTGGTACGGGATGATGTGCTACTGGATCTACATCGTGCCGGCTTTGGCGAGCACGATGTTCGGCACCGCCGATGCAGCGTCGACCGGGTTTCGCGATGCCGGGCTGCTGAACGGCCAGATCGGCGGCTTCTACAACTTCGTCGCCTTCGTCGGCGCGTTCGCGATGATGCCGTTCACGCGCCGCTTCGGCGCCAAGCGCGTGCACGCGCTGTGCCTGGTGCTCGCCGGCGTCGGCATGTGGAGCATCCCGCTGATCCACGACAAGTGGCTGCTGTTCGTGCCGATGCTGGGCATCGGCCTGGCCTGGGCCAGCATCATGGGCAACCCGTACATCCTGCTGGCCGGCAGCATCCCGCCGGAACGCGCCGGGGTCTACATGGGCATCTTCAACATGTTCATCGTGATCCCGATGCTGATCCAGATGTTGACGCTGCCGCTCTACTACCACGCGCTGCTCGGCGGCCGGCCCGAGAACGTGATCCGCCTCGCCGGCGCGCTGCTGGTGTGTGCGGCGGTCGCGGTGCTGTTCGTCAAGGTCGCGGCGCCCACGACCACGCCGAACGCGACCCCGATCCGTCCGTGAAAAACGCGGTCCAGCTCATCACCTACGCCGACCGGCTCGGCGGCGGCACGCTGCAAGACCTGCGCACCCTGCTGCGCGGCCCGCTCGCCGGCGTGTTCGGCGGCGTGCATGTGCTGCCGTTCTACTGGCCCGTCGACGGTGCCGACGCCGGTTTCGACCCGGTCGACCACACCCGCGTCGACCCGCGCTTGGGCGACTGGGCCGACGTGGCCGCGCTCGCGCACGACCTGCCCGTGATGGCCGATGTGATCGTCAACCACATGTCGAGCGATTCGCCGCAGTTCATCGACTACTCGCAACGTGGCCGCGAGTCGCCGTTCGACGGCCTCTTCCTGACGCAAGACACCGTGTTCCCCGCCGGCATCACACCCGCCGAGCAGGCCGCGATCTACCGGCCGCGCCCCGGCTCGCCGTTCACGCCGGTGCTGCTGGCCAACGGCGAGCGGCGCGTGCTCTGGACCACCTTCACCGCGAAGCAGATCGACATCGACGTGCAGCACCGCCAAGGCCGCGCCTACCTCGAGAAAATTTTGCGCACGCTGGCCGCGAGCGGCACGACGATGGTCCGGCTCGACGCCGTCGGTTACGCGATCAAGACCGCCGGCACGAGCTGCTTCATGACGCCGCAGACCTTCGCGTTCATCGACGCATTCGCTGCGCTCGCGCGGTCGCTCGGGCTCGAGGTGCTGGTCGAGGTGCACTCGCACTACCGCGCGCAGATCGAGATCGCCCGGCGTGTCGACTGGGTCTACGACTTCGCGCTGCCGCCGCTGGTGCTGCACGCCCTCTTCTTCAAGACCGCACGGCACCTCGCGGCGTGGGCTGCGGTGCGGCCCTCGAACGCCCTGAACGTGCTCGACACCCACGACGGCATCGGCATCATCGACATCGGCGCCGATGCGGCCGACCGCGACGGCCGCCCCGGCCTCGTGCCGCCGGCCGAGCTCGATCGGCTGGTCGAAATCATCCACGAGAACAGCGGCGGCCAGAGCCGTGAGGCGACCGGCGCGGCAGCCTCGAACCTCGACCTGTACCAGGTCAACTGCACGTTCTACGACGCCGTCGGCCGCGATGACCGGGCCTACCTGATCGCGCGTGCGATCCAGTTCTTTCTGCCGGGCGTGCCGCAGGTCTACTACGTCGGCCTGCTGGCCGGCACCAACGACATGGCGCTGCTGCGCGCGAGCGGCACCGGGCGCGACATCAACCGCCACCGCTACACCGCCGCCGAGATCGGCGCAGCCCTCGATCGCCCGGTGGTGCGCGAACTCGTTGCACTGGTCCGCGCGCGCAACACGCACCCGGCCTTCGGCGGCGTGTTCGCGCTCGACACGAGCGACGACGAAACCCGCCTCGGGATGCAGTGGACCCTGGGGCGCCACACGGCCCGCCTCGACGTCGATTTCACGACGCTCGCTCACACGCTGACCTTCCGCGAGTGAGCCGCGGCCGTTGCGGCCGCTGCGACCGTTGACCTAGACTGCGCCTTCTGTCAGCCGCCTTCGGCCAACTTCAACAGGAGTGCACCATGTCCCTGCGCATCAACGACACCGCCCCCGATTTCACGGCCGAAACGACCCAGGGCCCGATCAGCTTCCACGACTGGATCGGCGACCACTGGGCGGTGCTGTTCTCGCACCCGAAAGACTTCACGCCGGTGTGCACGACCGAGCTCGGCTACATGGCGAAGATCGAGCCCGAGTTCACGAAGCGCAACGCCAAGCTGATCGGCCTCTCCACCGACACCGTCACGCACCACGGCGAGTGGGCCAAAGACATCGAGGAGACGCAAGGGTCGGCCGTCAAGTACCCGATGATCGGCGACGCGGATCTGAAGGTCGCGAAGCTCTACAACATGCTGCCGGCCGACGAGGTCGGCGCCGACGGCCGCACCGCCGCCAACAACGCGACCGTGCGCTCGGTCTTCATCATCGCCCCCGACAAGAAGATCAAGCTGATGATGACCTACCCGATGACGACCGGCCGCAACTTCGACGAGATCCTGCGCGTGCTCGACTCGATGCAGCTGACCGCCCGGCACAAGGTCGCCACGCCGGTGAACTGGAAGCACGGCGACGACGTGATCATCACGCCCGCGGTCTCGAACGAAGAAGCCGCGAAGTCGTTCCCCGGCTTCAAGACCATCAAGCCGTACTTGCGCACCACGAAGCAACCGGTCTGACCGACGTGATCACGACGTACCAGGCCTGAGCGTCGCGTACAGCACCATGTCGCACAGCGCGCCCTGCGGATCGCGCTCGTGGTGGCGCATCAAGCCTTCACGCTGCATGCCGAGCGTCTCGGCGAAGTGCAAGGCGCGTGTATTGCGCGCATCGCTCATCGCCTCGATGCGCTCGAAACCGAGCGCGAAGCACAGCTCGATCACCGCCAGCGCCGCCTCGCGCATCAGCCCGCGCCCGGCGCGCCGCACATCGCCGACGTAGCCGATCTCGCCGCGCGCCGCCTTGAAGTCGATCGTGTGCACATCGATGCGGCCGACCCAGCCGCCGTCGGCGATCTCGAACACGTGGAACACCAGGTCTTCTCCGGCGGCGACGCTGCGCGCATCGTCTGCGCAGAATTGCCGCGCCCATTCGACATCGCGCGGGCGCAGGCCCCAGGCGACGTAGGCGAGCGCCGGCATCGTCGCGGCAACGCCCTCGGCGAAGGCTGCGGCGTGTTCGGCGCGCGGCGTTTCGAGCCGCAGGCGCGGCGTGTGCAGCGTGCCCGGCGCGGGCTTCAGGTCGAGCATGCGCGTGTCCTTACAAGAACCCAATCGACAACCCGGCCCACGCCGCGATCACGATCGAACGCCTTGAACATCGAGGCCCAGAGCGGACTGACCGGCACGCGGATCTTGCCGCCCTTCAGGCCGTCGGGCTTCGTGATCGGCCGGCTCGAACTCGTGATCGGGCGGCGGGTCAGAAACTGGCGTCGGGCCGAGCGTGTCATGCCGTCTCCTGTGTTGTCGTGGTCAGCCGTGGCGACTGCACCGAAATTTTAGACAGGCGCGCTCAGTGCGCGTGGCCGATGCGCAGCCGGCGTTCGAGCCACTGGCTGTAGCGCGACATCGCGAAACTCGCGCCGAAGTAGATCGCGGCGATGAACAGGTAGCCCTCGATGAAGAACTCGCGCCACTGCGGGTCGCCGAGCGCGAGCCGCAGTGCGCCGGTCAGGTCGTACATCGACACGACGGTGACCAGCGAGGTGTCCATGAAGGTCGACAGCAGGTTGTTGACGAACGACGGGATCACCGCGACCAGCGCCTGCGGCAGCACGATCGCGCGCTGCAGCTGCCAGTAGCGCAGGCCGAGCGAGGTACCGGCTTCGAGCTGGCCGCGCGGCAGGGTCTGCAGGCCGCCGCGCACGGTCTCGGCCATGTAGGCGCACTGGAACAGCACGATGCCGATCACGACACGCCAGAACGGGTCGATGCGCCAGCCCGGCGGCAGCACCAGCGGGAACACGAAGGTCGCGATGAACAGCACCGTGAGCAGCGGCACGCCGCGCACGCCCTCGATGTAGGCGGTGGCCAGCGTGCGCAGCAGCGGCAGGGACGAACGCCGCGCGAGTGCCAGCAGCACACCGATCGGCGCCGAGGCGCTCATGCCGATCAGCGTCAGGATCACGGTCAGCGGCAGGCCACCCCAGCGCTCGGTGCCGACCGCGCTCAGACCGAACACGCCGCCGAACATCAGCACGAAGAAGACCGTGAAGGCCGCGACCCAACCGGCCGCGAGCCAGCGTGCGCCGCGCCGTGACCACAGCGCCGGCAACGCCGAAAGCACCAGCATCGCGATCACCGCGCCGGTCGCCACGGCCGGGCGCCATTGCAGCTCGAACGGGTAGCGGCCGAACAGGATCAGCCGCCACTTCTCGGCGACGAAGCCCCAGCACGCGCCGCGACCCGGCGCCTTGCAGGCCGCGAGATCGGGCGTGGCGACGGCGCGGACCACGCCCCAGTCGAGCAGGTGCCACGCGAGCCAGCCGAGCAGGGCGAAGCCGAGCAGCGTCACGAGGCTCGCGCCGGCGCCGTCGAAGAAGCGGCGGCGCAGCGTTGCGAACCGCCCCGGCGCGGCCGGCGCGGCGCTCATCGCGGCGCGCGCGTCACGCGCGCATTCAGGGCCGCCATCGCGAGCGCGACGACCAGGTTCATCGACAGGTACAAGGCCATGATGATCACGATGACCTCGAGCGCCTGGCCGTTCTGGTTGATCGAGGTGTTGCCGATCGAGACCAGGTCGGGGTAGCCGATCACGACCGCGAGCGACGAGTTCTTGATCAGGTTCATGTACTGGCTCGCCAGCGGCGGGATCGCGAGCCGCAAGGCCTGCGGAAAGATCACGCCGGCCATCGCCTGACGGCGCGTCAGGCCGAGCGCGAGCGCGGCATTCGACTGGCCGATCGGCACCGCGAGCGCGCCGGCGCGCACCAGCTCGGCGATGAAGGCCGACGTGAACAGCGACAGGCCCAGCCACAGCGCGAGGAACTCGGGCGTCAGCGCGGCGCCGCCGC
>JANMWQ010000409.1:0-2433 GCA_031394085.1 Rhizobacter sp.
AACATCCGCCAGGTCGCGCTCGACGAAGGCCTGAAGAACGCGTTCGATTTCCCAGGCTTCGTGCCCGCCTACATCCGCCCGTTGTTCTGCGAAGGCAAGGGCCCGTTCCGCTGGGTCGCACTGTCGGGCGACCCGCAAGACATCCACAAGACCGACGCGAAGATCAAGCAGCTTTTCCCGCACAACACCCACGTCCACCGCTGGCTCGACATGGCCGCCGAGCGCATCGCGTTCCAGGGCCTGCCGTCACGCATCTGCTGGCTCGCGCTCGGCGAGCGTCACCTCGCCGGCCTCGCGTTCAACGAGATGGTGCGCACCGGCGAGCTCAAAGCACCGATCGTGATCGGCCGCGACCACCTCGACACCGGCTCGGTCGCGAGCCCGAACCGTGAAACCGAAAGCATGCGCGACGGCACCGACGCCGTCTCCGACTGGCCGCTGCTGAACGCGCTGCTCAACTGCGCCGGCGGTGCGACCTGGGTTTCGATCCACCACGGCGGCGGCGTCGGCATGGGGTACTCGCAGCACGCCGGCATGGTGATCGTGGCCGACGGCACAGAGGCCGCGGCGAAGCGGCTCGCACGCGTGCTCGTCAACGACTGCGGCTCGGGCGTGATGCGGCATGCCGATGCCGGCTACGAGCTCGCGATCGAGACGGCGCGCGAACAGCAGCTGAACCTGCCGATGCTCGCGAAGTGACCGCGCCGGAGCACTTCGACCTGCGCGCGATCGCGCCGCAACCGTGGAAGAACGGCGCGGGGCTGACGCGTGAGATCGCGTTCGGTGGTGCGAGCAGGGCGCACTTCGACTGGCGCATCAGCATCGCCGAAGTCGAGTGCGACGCGCCGTTCTCGGCGTTCCCGGGCGTTGATCGCTGCATCGTGTTGTTGCGCGGCGCAGGGATGCGGCTGCGCTCGACCGCCGGTGAGATCGACCACGCGTTGACAACGCCGCTGGCGCCGTTTCGATTCGCGGGCGATGTTGCGCTGACTGCCACCCTCGTCGATGGCCCGAGCAGCGACTTCAACGTGATGACGCGCCGCGGCGTGTGGCGAAGCGACGCGTGCGTGCTGCGCGGCGATGGCGAGATTCAACGCGCGGATCTGACAATGCTGCTTTGCGTCGAAGGTGAGTGGCAGATCGAGGAAGTCATGCTGGCACCAATGCAAGGCCTCTTACTCCCTTTCCCTCTGGGAGAGGGCCTGCGCCGCTCAACCGAGCCGCGCTTCGCGCGCCCTCTCCCCAACCCTTCCCCAGGGGGAGAGGGCGTGAACGCCGCGTTACTCGTCGTGCACCTTCATCGCGAAAAATCCCCATGAACACGCTGTTCGCCGACCACGCATTGCTGCCAGACGGCTGGGCGCACAACGTGCTGCTCGCCTGGGACGACGCCGGCACGCTGACCTCCGTCACCGCAGGCGCACCCGCGCCGACACACGTGCCGCACGCAAACGGCCCCCTGATCCCCGGCATGCCGAATCTGCATTCGCACGCCTTCCAGCGCGCCTTCGCCGGCTTGTCGGAGTACCGAAGTTCGACCACCGCCGACAGCTTCTGGACCTGGCGCGATCTGATTTACCGCTTCGCGCTTCGCGTCTCACCCGACCAGCTCGAAGCGGTCGCGACCCAGCTCTACATCGAGATGCTGCGCGCCGGCTACACGGCGGTGTGCGAGTTCCACTACCTGCACCAAGCGCCCGACGGCCAGCGCTATGCCGACCCAGCCGAGATGGCGATGCGCCTGCTCGCCGCGGCGCGGCGTGCCGGCATCGGCATCACGCTGCTGCCGGTGCTGTACCAGCACGACGGCTTCGGCGGCCAGCCGCCGCGCGCCGACCAGCGGCGCTTTGTCAATCACACCGATGCGTTGCTTGCCATCGCGCAGCGCGTGATCGCGCAAGGCGCGGCGGTCGGCATCGCGCCACACTCGCTGCGCGCGGTCGGGCCGCAGGCGTTGCGCGATCTGGTCGCGGGCATGCATTCGATCGACCCGAGCGCGCCAGTCCACATCCACATCGCCGAGCAGCAGCAGGAGGTCGACGACTGTCTCGCGTGGAGTGGGGAACGCCCGGTCGACTGGCTGCTCGCGAACGCGCCGATCAACGCGCGCTGGTGCCTCGTGCACGCAACGCACATCAGCGAGCGCGAACGCAACGCGCTCGTTGCCAGCGGCGCCGTCGCGGGCCTGTGCCCGACGACCGAGGCCAACCTGGGCGACGGCGTTTTTCCTGCCGCCGACTACATCGCCGCAGGCGGCGCCTGGGGCATCGGCTCCGACAGCCACATCAGCGTCGACGCGGCCGAGGAGTTGCGCCTGCTCGAGTACACGCAGCGCCTCGCACTGAAGCGGCGCAACGTGCTCGTCGGTGACGGTCAACGTCAGGTCGCCGATCACCTCTGGCTCGGCGCCGTCTCGGGCGGCGCGCAGGCGAG
>JANMWQ010000422.1:0-3122 GCA_031394085.1 Rhizobacter sp.
GCGCGGCGCTCGGAGTGGCCAGCAAGCACGTAGCGGCAGCCGAACTCGGCGAGCATCGCCGCCGAGACTTCGCCGGTGTAGGCGCCCGACTCGAACGCCGAGCAATCCTGCGCGCCCCAGCCGATCGCGTCGCCCTGCAACGACAAGGCCACGTCGCCGAGGTAGGGCATCGGCGCGCACACCGCCACTTCGGCAGCCCACGGGCCTGCAGCCTTGAGAGCGGCGAGCAACTCGGCGTTCGCGGCGCGGCTGCCGTTCATCTTCCAGTTGCCGACGACGAGTTTGCGACGCATTGTTGAAGACTCCGAAACTGCCGCCATCACCACTGCAGCACCAGCTTGCCGATGTGCTCGTTCGATTCCATCAGCGTGTGGGCGGCGGCGGCTTGCGCGGCGGGAAACACTTTGAATATCACCGGCTTGATCTTGCCGGCCTCGACCCACGGCCAGACGGTCGCGCGCAACGAGGTTGCGATGGCGCTCTTGAATGCCACCGGGCGTGGCCGCAGGGTGGAGCCGGTGATGGTCAGGCGCTTGCGCAGCACGGTGCCCGCGTCGATCTGCGCCTCCACACCGCCCTGCACCGCGATGAACACGAGCCGGCCGTCTTCAGCCAGACACTTCAACTCACGTGCGACGTACTCGCCGGCGACCATGTCGAGGATCACGTCGACGCCCTTGCCTTCGGTGATGCGCTTCACTTCTTCGACGAAATCGGCGCTGCGGTAATTGATTGCGTGATCGGCGCCGAGGCGCACGCAGGCGGCGCACTTCTCGTCGCTGCCCGCAGTCGCGATCACGGTCGCACCGGCGGCCTTCGCCATCTGGATCGCCGTGACGCCAATGCCGCTCGAACCGCCCTGTATCAGCAGCGTTTCGCCGCGCTGAAGGCGCGCGCGATCGAACACGTTCGACCACACGGTGAAGAAGGTTTCGGGCAGGCTCGCGGCCTCAGTGTCGGTCAGGCCTTTGGGCACCGGCAGACATTGCCCGATCGGCGCAACGCACAGCTGCGCATAGCCGCCGCCAGCGACCAGCGCACACACGCGGTCACCGAGCTTGAATCCGGCGGCGGCAAGCGCTTGAGCATCACCGCCTTCGATCACACCGGCGATCTCCAAGCCCGGCAAATCGGACGCGCCGGGCGGCACCGGATAGTGCCCCTTGCGCTGCAGCACATCCGGCCGATTCACACCCGACGCCGCCACGCGGATCAGTGCCTCACCCGCGCCAGCGACCGGGTCAGCGCGATCCACTTCACGCAGCACCTCGGGCGCGCCGAACGACGCGATCTCGATGGCTTTCATCGAGCCGACCTCACTCTTGGGTATGCGGCTGGAACTGCGGCGCCTGATCGCGATCGATCAGCGCCTTCATCGACAGCTTGACGCGACCCTTCTCGTCGGTCTCGAGCACCTTGACCTTGACGATCTGGCCTTCCTTTAAAAAGTCGGTGACCTTCTCGACGCGCTGGTGCGCGATCTGGCTGATGTGCAACAGCCCGTCCTTGCCGGGCATCAGGTTCACGAGTGCGCCGAAGTCCAGCAGCTTGACGATTGGGCCTTCGTAGACCTTGCCGACTTCGACTTCAGCGGTGATCTCGGCAATGCGCTTCTTGGCATGCTCGGCCTTGTCGGCATCGGTCGACGCGATCGTGATCGTGCCGTCTTCGCCGATGTCGATCGTGCAACCGGTCTCTTCGGTCAGCGCACGGATCGTGGCGCCACCCTTGCCGATGATGTCGCGGATCTTCTCCGGGTTGATCTTCATCGTGTACAGGCGCGGTGCGAACTGAGACACCTCGGTGTTCGCGGTGCCCATCGCGTCGGTCATCACGCCGAGGATGTGCAGGCGCGCTTCTTTCGCCTGCGCCAGTGCGACCTGCATGATTTCTTTCGTGATGCCCTGGATCTTGATGTCCATCTGCAACGCGGTCACGCCCGCGGTCGTGCCAGCGACCTTGAAGTCCATGTCGCCGAGGTGATCTTCGTCACCGAGGATGTCGGTCAGCACGGCAAACTTGGCGCCGTCCTTGATCAGGCCCATCGCGATGCCGGCCACGTGCGCCTTCAACGGCACGCCAGCATCCATCAGCGCCAGGCAACCGCCGCACACCGAGGCCATCGACGAAGAGCCGTTCGACTCGGTGATTTCAGACACCACGCGCATCGAGTACGGAAAGTCGGCCTGACTCGGCAGCACGGCCACGAGCGCGCGCTTGGCCAGCCGCCCGTGACCGATTTCGCGGCGCTTCGGCGTGCCCACGCGACCGGTTTCGCCAGTGGCGAACGGAGGCATGTTGTAGTGCATCATGAAGTGCTCGGTGAACTCACCGGCGAGCGCATCGATGCGCTGCGCGTCGCGCGCGGTGCCGAGTGTGGCGGCAACCAGGGCCTGCGTTTCGCCACGGGTGAACAGCGACGAACCGTGCGCGCGCGGCAGCACGCTGTTGCGGATCTCGATCGCGCGCACGGTGCGGGTGTCGCGGCCGTCGATGCGCGGCTCGCCCGCCAGAATCTGGCTGCGCACGATCTTCGCTTCGATGTCGAACAGCACGTTGTCGAGGTTGACCTTGTCGAAGGCCACGCCCTCGCCCTGCAACGACGCGATGGTCGCGGCCGTGACAGCGCGAGTGGCTTGCGTGCGCGCCTGCTTCGAGCGAATCTGATAGGCCTCGCGCAGCGGCGCTTCGGCGAGCCCGCCGACCTTGGCGATGAAGAGCTCGTCTTTCGCAGCCGCCTTCCAGTCCCATGCCGGCTTGCCGGCGTCGCGCACCAGCTCATGGATCGCGTCGATCGCGACCTTGCTTTGCTCCTGGCCGAACACGATGCCGCCGAGCATGATTTCTTCGCTGAGCTGCTGCGCTTCCGACTCGACCATCAGCACGGCGCTCTCGGTGCCGGCGACGATCAGGTCCATCTTCGATTCGAGCAGCTGCGTCTTGCCCGGGTTCAGCACGTACTGGCCGTTGATGTAGCCGACGCGCGCGGCACCGATCGGGCCGTTGAACGGGATGCCCGAGATCGCCAGCGCGGCGCTCGAACCGATCAGCGCGGCGATGTCGGCCGAGACTTCGGGGTTCAGCGAGAGCACGTGCACGACAACCTGCACTTCGTTGTAGAA
>JANMWQ010000432.1:0-3229 GCA_031394085.1 Rhizobacter sp.
GAACAGGTCGGGGAACAGCGTGATGATGTCGAAGCGCATGCGGCCCCGCGAAATCAGTAGTCCAGGCCCCAGTCGACCGTGATCAGCCGCTGTTCCAGGCTGACCGCATCGACATACGCGCCGACGAACGGGATCAGCCGCTCGGCCTCCTGCGCGCTGACACCTTCAGGCAAAACCTCGGGCGCCACGCGCAGCACGCTGTGCGGCCCGGTGTCGATCAATCCGGTGACCGTGCCGAGTGGTTCGCCGTTGCGATTGACCACGTTCAGGCCGATCAAGTCGACCCAGTAGAACTCGTCCGGGTCGGGTGTCGGGAAACTGCCACGACCGATGAAAACGCGTGCGCCGCGCAGTGCCTCGGCGGTGTTGCGGTCGGGCACCTCTTGGGCGAGGGCCACGACCACGTCGCCGTGGTCCTTGACCTGGGTGATTTTGAGCAGCGACGGGATCGCTGCTGCGCGGGCGGCAGGCCGCAGCGGGCCGACCTTCTCCGACGGCAGCAAGAACCAGCGGCGCGAGGAAAACAGCGCCTGCGGGTCGGCTGCGAAAGGCTGGACCTTGACCCAGCCCTTCAAACCCCAAGGCTCGCCGATGCGACCGACTTCGACCGCATCGTCAGGCCAAGCGGCGTCAGCGCCGGCTGGTCGAACAGCAGTGTTCACTGCCGATAACCCAACCGACGCATCGAGCCGCGGATCAGACCGCGGTCTTGGCTTGTGCGACGAGGCGCATGACCGTCGGCGACATCTGCGCGCCGGTGCTGGTCCAGTGCTCGATGCGGTCGAACGCGACGCGCAACGGCTGCTCGCCGCCCGAGGCGACCGGGTTATAAAACCCGACGCGCTCGATGAAGCGGCCATCGCGGCGGGTGCGCGAGTCGGCGACGACGATGTTGAAAAACGGGCGCTTCTTGGCACCACCACGAGAAAGACGAATCACGACCATGACAATTCCTTAAATTTCAAATAGCCCACCTCGTGAGGCAGACCTCCCTCGCGAGTCGATCTCTGCAGGGCAGCCATCGACCGCAAGCTCGCCGGCGCGGCCATCGGGCCGCCGCTGAGCCGACCACCCGGTCGACCACCGACGGAGCCGCGCATTATAAACTCAGCGTCGAACCTCACATTGACCCGATGAACACGCCCGCCCTGTTGATTCGCCCCAGTACCCCTTCCGACCTGCCAGCGATCACCGCGATCTACGGCGGAAACGTACTCAACGGCACCGGCACCTTCGAGCTCGATGCGCCCGATGAAGCCGAGATGGCGCGCCGTCGCGACGACGTGCTCGGCAAGGGCCTGCCCTGGCTCGTGGTCGAGCGTGGCAGCGCGGTGCTGGGGTTTGCCTACGCCAACCACTTTCGCCCCCGCAAGGCCTACCGCTTCTGCCTCGAAGACTCGCTCTACCTCGCCGACGGTGCAAAAGGCCAGGGCCTGGGCCGGCTGCTGCTGGCCGAACTCATGGCGCGCTGCGAAGCGCTGGGCGCGCGCCAGATGCTGGCCGTGATCGGTGACTCGACGAACCTCGGTTCGGTCGGCGTGCACCGCATACTCGGCTTCGAGCATGTCGGGGTGATGAAGTCGGCGGGCTGGAAATTCGGTCGCTGGCTCGATGTCGTGGTCATGCAAAAAGCGCTCGGCCAGGGCGACACGGCCGACGCCAGGGAT
This sequence comes from Rhizobacter sp., assembly GCA_031394085.1. Classification (GTDB taxonomy): domain Bacteria; phylum Pseudomonadota; class Gammaproteobacteria; order Burkholderiales; family Burkholderiaceae_C; genus LMDS01. The sequence continues at coordinate 1,668 of JANMWQ010000432.1, forward strand.
CTCGCGTGACGACCGGCACGTCCATCGGCGGCCGGCAAGGCTACAAGTCCAAAACGCTCGCGACCTGGCTCGCGCTGATCGGCGGCAGCGTCGGGCTGCACCGTTTCTACCTGCACGGCTTTCGCGATGCGTGGGGCTGGCTGTCCATCGTGCCGAGCACGGTTGGCCTGTACGGTGTGCAACGGATGCGCCACCTCGGCACCGACGACCACCTGGCCTGGGTGCTGATTCCGTTGCTGGGCGCCATGCTCTCCATCGCGATGCTGAGTGCGATCGTCTACGGCCTGACGCCCGACGAGAAATGGAATGCCCGGTTCAACCCGAACGGCCCCGACCATCGAATGAACTGGGCGACCGTGATCGGTGTCGCCGCCGCGCTGATCGTCGGCGGCGGTGTTCTGATGGCCACCCTCGCCTTCAGTGCCCAGCGCTACTTCGAGTACGCCGCCGAGACCGCTCAGGTCAGCCCCAAGTCGCCGTAGTTCTGGCGGCACGTCAGCCGAACGGGATCTCGACGTGCGAGTTGAAGAACTCGCGCCGACCGCGAAAAGCGGCCAGCCGCTCCAGGAAAACCGCGAAATCGGCATCGTTGTCGACCGGATTGAAATGCTCGGTGCCGAGTGCAAACACCGGCGCACCTTCGTAGCCGTGGAAGTACTCGACATAGGCGTCGCAAAGCCGCTGCAGGTAGTCGGGCGCGATGCCCTGCTCCATCGGGATCGCGCGGCGATGTATGCGGCGCAGCAGCGTCGGCGGCGCGGCTTGCAGCCAGATCACGAGATCGGGTTCACGCACCTGCGGCGCCACCTGTTCGTACATCTGCGCGTACAGGCGAAACTCGTCGTCGCTGAGATTGAGCCGCGCGAAGATCGCGTCTTTCGCGAACAGAAAATCGCTGATCACCGCGTTGACGAACATGCCCGGCTGCGCCACCGCCTGCATCTGCTTGACACGCTGAAACAGGAACGCGAGCTGGGTCTGGAACGCATAGCCCGGCATGTCTTCGTAGAAGCGATCGAGAAACGGGTTTTCCTGCGCCTGCTCGAGCAGCAAGTCGGCATCGAGATGCGCCGCGAGCTTGCGCGCGAGCGTGCTCTTGCCGACACCGATCGGGCCCTCGATCGCGATGTAGCGAAAGCGCTGCAGCGGCGAAACGCGAATCGTGTTCAGCATGACGGCAGTTTATCGATACGCTGGGTCGCGACGCGGGGCAGCAGACCCTCCACCGTGCCGAGGCCCGGTATCACGAGGTGCGGTGCGATCTCGGCCAAGGGCAGCAGCACGAACGCGCGCTCGTGCAGGCGCGGGTGCGGCACGGTCAGCGCCTTCGTCGCGATGCGCCGCCGGCCATGCAACAGCAGGTCGAGGTCGAGTGTGCGCGGCGCGTTGCGGTACGGGCGCTCGCGCCCGTGGGCGAGCTCGATGCGCTGCAACTCGCGCAGCAGCGCGAGCGGCGCAAGGCGGGTGTCGAGCCTCACGACGGCATTCAGGTAGTCGGGGCCGCTCGAATCGATCGGCGCGGTGCGGTACAGCGATGACGCGGCGTGCAGCGTCGTGCCGGG
>JANMWQ010000441.1:0-3549 GCA_031394085.1 Rhizobacter sp.
TGCATGCTGTTGCGCGCCGGCCTTGATCGCGAAGGTCTCTTCGTTGCAGGTGAGCCCGGCGAGGAAGAACAGCACCGGTACGGGCTTGGTCTTCGCTTGCGGCGGCACGAACACGCCGAACTTCATCGGCGTTCCGGTCTCGTCGGAATCGTGTTTATAAAAGCCCTGCACGCCGCCGAAGCAGGCGTGCTCGCTCAGTGTGGTGATGCTGCGTTCGCCTTGCATGTCAGTTCCTTGTTTGGCGTGAGCCAAGGCTGCCGGGCGGCCGACTGCGCTCGTGCCGGGGGACAGAGCCCCCGGCGTTCGCCAGGCACAAACAGTCCTCAGGACTGTTTGTGTCTGGGCTCACTCCTCCGGCCCGGGCTGCGCCCGACCCTCCTCCTTTACCTCGCTCCGTCAGCCACCCGACAGCCTTGGCTTGCAGCACCAGTGGCGGGCCGGCGTACCTGGAACACGGTGCTGCCGGATCAGGCTGGTGGGGCGCTCTGCTGAGCGAGGTAAAGGAGGAGGTGTCGGCCGCAGGCCGGCGCCGGGGGACACGAGCGCAGCAGAGTGCCCCGCCGGCCTGATCTCGCGCCGAAACTTGGAGTGAAGCAGGCACCATCTCAGTACATCACCACCGAGCGGATCGACTCACCGCTCTTCATCAGATCAAAGCCTTTGTTGATGTCTTCGAGCTTGAGCCGGTGCGTGATCAGGTCGTCGATGTTGATCTTGCCCTCCATGTACCAGTCGACGATCTTGGGCACATCGGTGCGGCCCCGCGCGCCACCGAAGGCCGAGCCTTCCCACTTGCGGCCGGTCACCAGCTGGAACGGGCGCGTGCTGATCTCTGCGCCTGCCTCGGCCACGCCGATGATGATGCTGCGGCCCCAGCCCTTGTGCGTGCACTCGAGCGCCTGGCGCATCAGCTTCGTGTTGCCCACGCACTCGAAGCTGTAGTCGGCGCCGCCGTCGGTGAGCTGAACGATCGCATCCACCACGTTCTCGGTCGTCTTGGCGTTGATGAAATGCGTCATGCCGAATTTGCGCGCCATCGCCTCGCGCTCGGGGTTCAGGTCGACACCGATGATCTTGTCGGCGCCGACCATCTTCGCGCCCTGGATCACGTTCAGCCCAATGCCGCCGAGGCCGAACACGACCACGTTCGCACCGGCTTCGACCTTGGCGCTGAACAGCACCGCGCCGATGCCGGTGGTCACGCCGCAGCCGATGTAGCAGATGGTGTCGAACGGCGCGTCGGAGCGCACCTTCGCGACGGCGATCTCGGGCACGACGATGTAGTTGCTGAACGTGCTCGTGCCCATGTAGTGCAGGATCGGTTTGCCGTCGATCGAGAAGCGCGAGGTCGCGTCGGGCATCAGGCCCTTGCCCTGCGTGCCGCGGATCGACTGGCACAGGTTGGTCTTGCGCGACAGGCAGAATTTGCACTGGCGGCATTCGGGCGTGTAGAGCGGAATGACGTGGTCGTCTTTGCGCAGCGTCGTCACGCCCGGGCCGACGTCGACGACGATGCCCGCGCCTTCGTGCCCGAGGATCGCGGGGAACAGGCCTTCCGGGTCGGCGCCCGAGAGCGTGTAGTAGTCGGTGTGGCAGATGCCTGTGGCCTTGACTTCGATCAGCACCTCACCGGCGCGTGGGCCGGCCAGGTCGACGGTTTCGATCGTCAGCGGGGCGCCGGCTTTCCAGGCGACTGCGGCTTTGGTTTTCATGGGTCGGAATTCCTGACGGCTTGGGGTTGCCGCCATTCTCACCCGAAGCGCGAAGACCTCAGGCAGTCGCCTTGATCAGGTCGGCTGCCTTCTCGGCGATCGCGATCACCGGCGCATTCGTATTGCCGCCGATGATGCGCGGCATGATCGACGCGTCGACCACGCGCAACCCCTGCACGCCGTGTACGCGCAATTGGGTGTCGACCACGTCGCGAGCGCCTGTGCCCATGCGGCAGGTGCCGACCGGGTGGTAAATCGTGTCGGCATGGTCGCGGATGAACTGTTCGATCTGCGCATCGGTTTGCGCACCCGCCGAGGCCGGCAGTTCCTGTCCGTGGTGGCTGGCGAGCGCCGGCTGCTGCAGGATGTTGCGCATGATCTTGAAGCCACGCAGCAGGCGCGCCAGGTCTTCGGGTTCGGCCAGAAAGTTCGGGTCGATCAGCGGCGCGGCCAGCGGGTCGGCGCTTGCAAGGGTCAGCGCGCCGCGGCTTTTCGGGCGCAGCAGGCACACATGGCACGAGTAACCGTGGCCGAAGCTCGGCTTGCGGCCGTGGTCGATCAGCTTGCCGATCACGAAGTGGAATTGCAGGTCGGGCAACGATTCGCCCGGCGCGCTTTTGATGACTCCGCCGGCCTCGGCGAAGTTGGTCGTCAGGATGCCGGCGCGCGCGTTGCGCCACTCGAAGATGCCGCGCAGCGCGTTGATCGCACCGGGCAGCGACAAGCCGAACAGCTCGGTCAGCCCCGGCGTGTTCACGACCTGCACCACGTCGACGTGGTCGTGCAGGTTCGCGCCCACGCCGTTCGACTCGTGCACGACCGCGATGCCGTGCCTGTGCAGCTCGGCGGCTGGGCCGATGCCCGACAACATCAGCAGCTGCGGCGACTGCAGCGAGCCTGCGCAGAGCAGCACCTCGCGCGCTGCTTTGAGTTGTTGCAGCGCGCCGCCCACGCGCACCTCGACGCCGACCGCGCGCTTGCGTTCCATCAGGATGCGCGTGGTGTGCGCGCCGGTCATCACGGTCAGGTTTTTGCGGCCGAGGTTCGGTGCGAGGTAGCCCTTCGCCGCGCTCCAGCGTTCGCCACCTTTGTGCGTGACCTGGTACATGCCGACGCCTTCTTGCACCGGCCCGTTGAAGTCGGTGTTCTTCGGGTAGCCGGCCTGCGCCGCGGCCTCGACGAACACCGGGCCGAAGCGGTTCGGGCTGCGCAGATCCATCACGTTCATCGGGCCGCCGGTGCCGTGGTGCGCGTCGGCACCGCGCTCGTTGTTTTCCGACTTTTTGAAGTAGGGCAACAGGTCGTCGAAGCCCCAGCCTGCGGCGCCTTCGGCGGCCCAGCGGTCGTAGTCTTCGCGCGGGCCGCGCACGTAGCACATCGCGTTGATCGAGCTCGAACCGCCGAGCACCTTGCCGCGCGGCTGGTAGCCGCGGCGGCCATTGAGGCCGGGCTGCGGCACGGTCTCGAACGCCCAGTTCGCCACGCGCGTCTGCGCCAGCACGGCCAGCCCCGCGGGGCAGTGGATCAGCACGCTCTTGTCGACCGGGCCGGCCTCGAGCAGGCAGACGCCGACGTTCGGGTCTTCGCTCAGGCGCGCGGCGAGTACGCAGCCGGCCGAGCCGCCGCCGATGACGATGTAGTCGAACATGCAGTCTCCGAGTGGGGTGGCACGCGGCGCAGGGTGGCGCGAATGCTTCGATGCGGGCGGATCATATCGGCGCGTCGGCATGAAACCGCGACCGAACTTAGGGCGCGCTGCCTAGAGGCGTGGCTGCATCCGGCTGGGGCCATTGACCGTACTTCACGTGGCGCGAAACGATTCTGGCAATATCGCGCG
>JANMWQ010000469.1:0-6793 GCA_031394085.1 Rhizobacter sp.
CGTCTTCCGCGGCCGCAAGTACATCACCGCCGGCGTGGCCGAACTGCTGGCCGACGGGCTGGGTGGCGGCGGCGACAAGCCGGCTCACGAGCAGCTTTCGGAGCGCGAGTTTCAGGTGTTCCTGCGATTGGCCAAGGGCGAAACCATCGGGCACATGGCCAACAGCATGTCTCTCAGCGTGAAGACCGTGAGCACCTATCGCACGCGCGTGATGGAAAAGATGAAGCTCGAGTCCAACAGCGACCTCACGTACTACGCGCTGAAGAACGGCCTGATCCAGTGACGCTCTGCCGGTAGCCACGAAGGCCTCCGGCCTGATGCTCATGCCAACGGCGTGCGTTCGCTGCTGCCGTCTCCACCGTCTGCCAGGCGGCAGCAATACAGGATGAGTGCATCGATTTCGTTCGACTTGTCGAACACCCTGTCGGCGCCGAGCTCGAGGCACTTGCGGCGCATGTCGGGCGTGGCGTAGTTGCTGAGCACGACCAGACTCATCGGCTTGTGCAGATCGGCCGCAGCGCGCAGCACGCCGAGCCCGGAACCGCGCTTGAGAAAGATGTCGATGATGACCAGATCGCACTCGTGGGCGCCGCCACCGAGCCAGCTCACGGCCCCGGGTTCGTCTTCGGCGGTGCCGACGACCTTGACCGGCGCGAGTTCCTCGAGCGCCGCGACCAGGTTCTCGCGAATCACCGGACTGTCTTCGACGATGAATGCTTTGAGGGGGGCGGACATGTCCTGGTTCGCGGGTCGGGGATGGAAAACTGCGTTGCCGAAACCTCGATTTGCAACCCCCGAATCAAAGCGGCACGGTCGAGAACAGCAATCTTCCGTGCTCGCATTGTTCCGCATAACGGCGTTGCTTCCCACCCGGAACGACCCGATGCAACGTCGGACACGTCCTACGTGCAGCGCGTGCGCGGCTCGCTGAGCGCCAACTGCCAGAATCGGCGCATGACCCGTTCACTCCGGCGCCTCGTCGCCTTCAGCCTCGGTGTCGTGCTGACGAGCGCGGCGTTCGCTGCGCCTGTTGTCGTCGGCTCGAAGCGCTTCACCGAGTCGTACATCCTCGGCGAGATCGTGCGCCAGACGTTGCAGGCGCAGGGCATCGAGTCCGAGCACCGGCAGGGGATGGGCAACACCGGCATCCTCGAGCAGGCGCTCCTCAACGGCGCGGTCGATGTCTATCCCGAGTACACCGGCACGATCGTGCGCGAGCTGTTGAAGCGGCAGGGCAATCCGTCGCTGGCCGAGTTGAACGAATGGCTGGCGCCTCGCGGTCTCAAGGCCGCCGTGCCATTCGGATTCAACAACAGCTACGCGCTGGCGATGCTGGAGGCGCGCGCGGCTGCGCTCGGCATCACGCGCATCTCCGATCTGCTCGGGCCGAAGGCACAAGGGCTGCGGCTTGGCCTCTCGCACGAGTTTCTCGAACGCGGTGACGGCTGGCCGGCGCTTCAGATCGCGTACAAGCTGCCGCAGGCGACTGGCAACGGCCTCGACCACGGCCTCGCGTACGACGCGATCGGCCAAGGCACCGTCGACCTGATCGACATCTACGCGACCGACGCCAAGGTCGGCCGCAACAAGCTGCGCGTGCTGCAGGACGACCTCGGTTTCTTCCCGAAGTACGACGCGGTGCTGTTGATGCGCAGCGCCGTCGATGTGCGACCACTGGCCAAGCTCGAAGGCCGCATCGATGCCACCGCCATGATCGCGATGAACGCGCAGGTCGAGCTCGACGGGCAGAGCTTCGCCGATGTCGCGAAGCGTTTCGTCACCGGCGATGTACCGAGCGCCGCGCGCACCACGCGCGCACCGCAAAGCTTCATGCAGCGCCTGTTCGCACCCGATTTCGCGCGGCTCGCCGGCCAGCACCTGATGCTGGTGTTCGGCTCGCTGGCGATCGCGATCCTGGTCGGCGTGCCGATGGGCATCGCGGCATGGCGCTGGCCGCGCAGCGCGGGTTGGGTGCTCGGCTTCGTCTCGGTGCTGCAAACCGTGCCGTCGCTCGCGTTGCTCGCGTTCCTGATCGTGCTGTTCGGCAGCATCGGCTTGGTGCCTGCCATGGTCGCGCTGTTTCTCTACGCGTTGCTGCCGATCGTGCGCAACACGCATGCCGGGTTGCGCGGCGTGCCCAACGGCCTGATCGATGCCGCGCTGTCGCTCGGGTTGACGCGCGCGCAGAGCCTGCGCGAGGTGCAGTTGCCGCTCGCGCTGCCGATGCTGATGGCGGGCGTGAAGACCGCGGCGGTGATCAACGTCGGCACCGCGACGATGGCGGCCTTCATCGGCGCGGGCGGCTTCGGCGAGCGCATCGTCTCGGGCCTGGCGATCAACGACACCGGCGCGATGCTGGCCGGCGCGCTACCGGCTGCGGTGCTGGCGCTGCTCGTGCAAGCGGCGTTCGATCTGATCGAGCGGCGCCTGGTGCGCGGCGGTCCGCACCGATCGTGAAGGTGGGCGCGCCGCAAGCGACAATCGGCAGATGCCCCTCGACTGGATTCCCCTCGCGCTGTTGGCGCTGGTTGTTGTTCTCGTTTTTCTGACCCTCTGGCTCGCGCTGCGCCGATCCGACGAGGCGCCGATGAAAGCCTTTCGAGACGAGCTGCAAAGTGCCATGCGCGCCGATGTGCAGCAACTCGAACGCAGCCTGCGCGATGAGGTCGGGCGCAGCGCCGGCCACACCCGCAGCGAGCTTGCGCAAACCCTCGCGACCTTCCAGCAGACCTTGCTCGCACAGCAGGGCGACGTCGCACGCACGCAGAACGAGCAGATCGACAGCTTTCGCACCCAGCTCGCCGCGACCCAGCAGCACCAGGCCGACACGCTGGGCCGATCGGGCGAGCAGCAGGCGCTGTCGCTCAAACGTTTTTCCGACACCTTGATCGACCAACTGCGGGCGCTCTCGCAATCGAACGACCAACGCATGGCCGAGGTGCGCACGACCGTCGAGCAAAAGCTTTCGGCGATCCAGCTCGACAACGAAAAGAAGCTGGAGCAGATGCGCCAGACCGTCGACGAAAAGCTGCACGCGACGCTCGAGCAGCGCCTCGGCGAGAGCTTCAAACAGGTCGCCGACCGGCTCGACCAGGTGCACCGCGGGCTGGGTGAAATGCAGGGCCTGGCCAAAGACGTGGGCTCGCTCAGCCGCGTGCTCAACAACGTCAAGACGCGCGGCAACTTCGGCGAGGTGCAGCTCGCGGCGTTGCTCGACGAGGTGTTCACGGCCGACCAGTTCAGCCGCAATGTCGAGACCATTCCGGGCAGCAACCAGCGCGTCGATTTCGCACTCCGCCTGCCGGGGCGGCGCGACGACGGCGTGCCGCTGTGGCTGCCGATCGACGCCAAGTTTCCACGCGAAGATTACGAGCGCCTGCTCGATGCGCAAGAGCGCGCCGACCCGGTCGCGGCCGAGATCGCGGGCAAGGCGATCGAGATGCGGCTGCGCGCCGAGGCGCGCACGATCCGCGAGAAGTACATCGCCGCACCGCACACCGCCGATTTCGGCATCCTGTTCGTGCCGACCGAGGGCCTTTACGCCGAGGCGCTGCGCCGGCCCGGGCTGGTCGAGGCGCTGCAGCGTGAGCACAAGATCATGCTGGCCGGGCCGACCACCTTGCTCGCCACGCTGAACAGCCTGCAGATGGGTTTTCGCACGCTCGCGCTGGAAAAGCGCAGCGCCGAAGTCTGGGAGGTGTTGGGCGCTGTCAAGACCGAGTTCGGCAAGTTCGGCGACGTGCTCGCCAAGACCAAGAAGAAGCTCGACGAGGCCAGCAGCAGCATCGAGCTGGCCGAACGCCGCACGCGCGTGATGACGCGCGAGTTGCGGTCGGTCGAGGCGCTGTCTGATGCGCGCACGCAGCTGTTGCTGCCCGGCACCGACGCTGCCACCGAAGCCGGCATCGCGGACGACGACAGTGCCTGACCCTGTCGACGCGACGCGGCCGATTCGCCGCAACGCGCTGCCACTCGCCAACGTGCTCGTCGCGCTGGTCATCGGCCAGATCTGCCTGCATTCGACGATGGCCGGCATCCGGATGGCCGCGCCGCTGTGGGTCTTGCGAGCAAGCCACTCCGAGTGGGCGGTCGGCGTGCTGATGGGCTTGTTCGCCGCGGCACCGATCGCGCTCGCGCTGCTGGCCGGGCGGCTCGCCGACCGGCACGGTTACCACCGGCCGCTGTACGTGGCGGTGGCGCTCACCGTGGCCGGCGGGGCGTTCGCAGTGCTCGCGACCTTTGCTGCCGCGCCGTTCGACTTCATCGTGCTGTGTCTGGCCGCGAGCTTCGCTGGTGCCGGCGCCAACTTCGGGCTGATCGCGATCCAGCGCACCGCCGGGCGCAGCGCCGTCGATGCGACCGAACGCAAGCGCGTGTTCAGCTGGCTCGGCCTCGCGCCGGCGTTGTCGAACGCCGCCGGGCCGGTGCTCGCCGGTGCGTTGATCGACCTCGGCGGCTTTCGCGTCGCGTTCGGCGCACTGATGCTGCTGCCGCTGTTCGGCCTGTGGTGGGCGCGCCGTGTGCCGGTCGAGACGCCGCCGCAGCGACCGAAGCAGCCGATCGCGCAGAGCTCGTGGGATCTGCTGCGCGCGCCCGGAATGCGGCGCCTGCTGCTGGTCAACTGGCTGCTCTCGGCGAGCTGGGACGTTCACACCTTCGTGATACCGATCCTCGGTCACGAGCGGGCTTTCAGCGCGTCGGCGATCGGCCTCGTGCTCGGCGTGTTCGCGGTGTCGGTGGCGCTGGTGCGTCTGGCGATTCCGCTGCTCGCGCACCGGTTGCGCGAATCGCAGGTGCTGGTGGGCGCGATGCTCGCCACAGGCGCGGTGTTCGCCGTCTACCCGCTGGCGCACTCGCCCTGGACGATGGGGATCTGCGCGGCGTTGCTCGGCCTCGCGCTCGGCTCGGTGCAGCCGATGATCATGTCCACGCTGCACCAGCTCACGCCGCCCGACCGCCACGGCGAGGCGATCGCGTTGCGCTCGATGACGATCAACTCGTCGAGCGCGCTGATGCCGCTGGCATTCGGCTTGGCAGGCGCCGCACTCGGCGCGGCGGCATTGTTCTGGGTGATGGGGGCGCTGGTCGCGGCCGGCAGTGTTCAGGCGCGGCGCATGGGTTGCGCGCAGACATCGCCGGGGTGAGCCGGCCCCTGAGCGCCGGGCCGCCCCAAGCCAGGGGCTACCCCCTCGGGGGGTGGCTGCGTATTCGCAGCCGGGGTCTCCATCCGATTAGAACTTGATGCCGCCGGGGTTGGCGGGCACGGGTGTAGCCGGCGCATCGGGCCGCGACGCTGCGGCTGCAGGCCGGGCGACTGCCGCCTCGCGGCGCTCGACGATCGGCGTCGCCGCTGCGTACTGGTAGCCGGACGGCAGGCGCGACTCGCGCGGGTAGCCGGCCGCGTCGAGGTACGAGCCCCAGACCTCGGGTGCCAAGCCGCGCATCATCTGCGAGCCGATCGCCAGCGTCGGCGCATCGCGGCCACCCGACAGGCGCTCCAGCGCCTCGCTGTCTTCAGGCGTCTGCACCTGCTTCTCGCCGTAGGGGATGCCGCGCTGGCGCAGCAACTGGCGGGCCGACTGGCAAGGCTCGCACGCGCCGCTGACGGTGTAGAGCGTGACCTGGTACTTGGCGGCGGGTTCACGCAGTTCGAGCGGCAGTGCCGGGTCGGTCGGGCCGCTCGCGACACCGCGGCTGCTCAGCGACGTGACCTTGGCCGCGCTCGGCGTCGGTGCCCGGTCGGTGTAGGTGACCTTGCCGTCCGGCCCGACGACCTTGTACTGGGCGTGGGCGGGCAGGGCGACCAGCATTGCGACAAGTGGCGTCCAGCACAGCCAGGTCAGGCGACTCGGCGGTACGTGGTCGTTGGCGCAGTCAAGGTTCATGGGGGCTCCGGGTGCGATCAATGCGCGAATCTAACCGACGCGGCAACGGCCTTCAAGCCGCGCAGCCGTCGCGCGTGCCGGAAGGCGCAATTTGTCTGACGACCGGCGCCTCAGCCCAAGCCCTGGTGTCGCAACAGGGCATCGATCGTCGGCTCGCGCCCGCGAAAAGCCTTGAAGCTGTCGAGCGTGCTGCGGCTTCCGCCGGTCTCGAGAACGGCCTGCCGATAACGCCGGCCGGTGCCGACATCGAGCACGTCGGGCGCTTCCTCGAAGGCGCTCCAGGCGTCGGCCGAGAGCACTTCGGCCCACTTGTAGCTGTAGTAGCCGGCCGCGTAGCCGCCGTCGAAGATGTGCGTGAAGGTATTGAGCGAGCGGGCGAACGCCGGCGGCATCAACACGGCCACATCGGCGCGCACCGCGTCGATGATCGCGCTCACGCGTTCCTGGGCGCCGGGCTCGGTGTGCAGCCGCATGTCGATCAGCGACAGCTCGACCTGGCGCAAGGTGCCCAAGCCGCTGTGAAAGTTCTTCGCCGCGAGCATGCGGTCGAACAGCGCGCGCGGCAGGGCTGCGCCGGTCTCGATGTGCGAGGTCATGCGCTTGACCACGTCCCACTCCCAGCAGAAGTTCTCCATGAACTGGCTCGGCAATTCGACCGCGTCCCACTCCACGCCCGAGATGCCCGACACGCCGAGATCGTCGATCTGCGTCAGCATCAGTTGCAGGCCGTGGCCGAACTCGTGGAACAGCGTGGTCACGTCGTCGTGGGTGAGCAGCGCAGGGCGCGCGACGCCAGCCACCACGACCGGTGGCGCGAAGTTGCACACGAGGTGTGCGACCGGCGTCTGCAGCTGGCCCTCGGGGCGCAGCCAGCGGTCGCGCACATCGTCCATCCAGGCGCCGGGGCG
>JANMWQ010000465.1:0-1518 GCA_031394085.1 Rhizobacter sp.
GCCCGACCCGATCGCGGGTGCCGGCGAGGTGTTGATCCGCGTCGCGGCGGCCGGTGTGAATCGGCCCGATGTGCTGCAACGCAAGGGGCACTACCCGGTGCCGCCGGGCGCGTCTGATCTTCCCGGCCTCGAAGTCGCCGGCGTCATCGAAGCGGGTGATGCGGTGGCGATGGCAGCGGCCGGCTTCAAGCTCGGCGACCGGGTGTGCGCGCTCGTCGCGGGCGGCGGCTACGCGCAACTGTGCGTCGCGCCGATCGGGCAATGCCTGCTGGTGCCGAGAGGCCTGAGCGACATCGAGGCCGCGAGCCTGCCCGAGACCTTCTTCACCGTTTGGTCCAACGTGTTCGACCGCGCGCGGTTGAAGGCCGGTGAGACGCTGTTGATCCAGGGCGGAACCAGCGGCATCGGCGTCACCGCGATCCAGCTCGCCAAGGCGGCCGGCGCGACCGTGATCGCCACCGCGGGCAGCGACGACAAGTGCGCTGCCTGCCTGCGCCTCGGCGCCGACCACGCGATCAACTACCGCAGCGCCGACTTCGGCGAAGAGGTGAATCGCATCACCGAAGGCCGCGGGGTCGATGTCATTCTCGACATGGTCGCCGGCGCTTACGTGGCGCGCGAACTCAAATGCCTGGCCGAAGACGGCCGGCTCGTGTTCATCGCGGTGCAGGGCGGGGTCGAAGCGCAGATCGACGCGGGAGTCGTGCTGCGCAAGCGGCTGACCATCACCGGCTCGACACTTCGGCCGCGACCGGTTGCATTCAAGACCGCCATCGCAGCCGCGTTGCGCGCGACCGTCTGGCCGTGGATCGAGGCCGGCAAGATCGAGCCGGTGATCTTCAAGGTCTTCCCCGCCGCGCAAGCCGCCGCCGCACACACGCTGATGGAATCGAACGAACACATCGGCAAGCTGGTGTTGCAGTGGTGATGGCAACCCTCTCGGAGGCATCCACGATGCGTCGCAAACTCGTCGTCGGCAACTGGAAGATGAACGGCAGTCGCGCGGCGAACGCCGAGTTGCTCGCCGCTCTCAAGGCCGCGGGCCCGTGGGCTGCCGAAGTGGCGGTGTGCGCGCCAGCCCTGTACCTCGGCGACGTGGCCTTGTCGCTGCAGGGTGGCTCGATCGGCTGGGGCGCGCAGGATTGCTCGGCTTTCGAGTCGGGGGCCTATACCGGCGAGGTCTCGGCCGCAATGCTCGCGGAGTTCGGTTGCCGCTACGTGCTGACCGGCCACTCCGAGCGCCGCGCGATGCACTTCGAGACCGACGGCCTGGTGGCCGACAAGGCAAAAGCGGCGCTCGCACAGCGAATCACGCCGATCGTCTGCGTGGGTGAAACGCTCGCCGAGCGCGAAGCCGCGCAGACCGACGAAGTCGTCAAGCGCCAGCTCTCGGCGGTGATCCACACGCTCGGCCATTGCATCTCGCAGATCGTCGTCGCGTACGAGCCCGTGTGGGCGATCGGCACCGGCAAGACCGCGTCGCCCGAGCAGGCGCAAGCCGTGCATGCGTTGTTGCGT
>JANMWQ010000492.1:0-4625 GCA_031394085.1 Rhizobacter sp.
CTGCGCTGCCGCGTGCGGCTGTCGGTCGATGTGTCGGGCCTCGCGGCCACGTCGCGCTGGGCGCGCATCAAGCTCACGCCCGCCGCGCAAGACTATCTCGCGCGCCTGCCGCCCGGGGCCGAGCTCGGCGCACCCGAACCACCGACCGCCGGCACGCTCAAGCGTGAATACTTCGCCGTCATCGGCGCCCAGGTGCTGGCGATCGACTGGCTCGAACTGCACCGCAGCGGCCACCGGCGCGCAGTTTTCGACGACCGCGGCAGCCGCTGGCTGCAGCCGTGATCAATTCATCCAGTTGTCGATCAAGAGCCCTTTGACGCGGGCGAAATCCTTGGTGTTGTTCGTCACGACTGTCGCGCCCAGACTGCGCGCGTGCGCTGCGATCAAGAGATCATTTGCCCCGATCATCGTGCCCCGCCGCTTGAGATCGGCGCGAATCTGGGCGTAGTGCAGCGCCGCGTCTTGCGGCCAGTCGAGCACCGCAAGGTGGCGCGCCAAGGCGTCGACGGCGGCTTGATTGGCCTTCTTCCGGGAAGACACCTGCACGCCGTACAGCAACTCGGCGTAGGTCACCACCGACATCACCTGCTGCGTCACCGGGACTGCCTGGATGCGTTCGAGCAGCGTCTCGGAAGTGCGACGGAGCACGAACGCGCAGATGTCGGTGTCGAGCATGTAGAGCTGGCTCACGGAAAGCTGCGCTCCTGAACCGGAAGGTCGCCGATGCCCGCCATGAAGTCCGCACTGGCCCGGAGGTCGGACGCCAGAAACGCGCTCCAGTCGCACGGTCGCGGTGACAAGATGACTTCGTCGCCGACCTTGCGGATGAACACCTGTTTCATGCCCTCCGGAAACCGGAAGTCGAGCGGGATGGTGACCACCTGGGCCCGGTTGTTCTTGCCGACTCTTGCAACGCGCTGTTCCATGCCGTCCTCTCCAAATGCCATATGCCGCAGTATATGCCTCGGCAGATAGATGCCAATGCATCGATCAGCGCTGCGTGAACGCCGCCTTGCGCTTGTTCAGGAACGCGTCCATCCCTTCTTTCTGATCAGCGGTCGCGAAGAGCGAATGGAACAGCCGGCGCTCGAACATCACGCCGTCGGCGAGCGTGCCTTCGAACGCGCGGTTCACGCTTTCCTTGGCCATCATCACGCTCATCGCACTGAGCTGGTTGATCGATTCGGCGGCCGCCAATGTCACCGTCATCAGCTCGACGAACGGCACCACGCGTGACACCAATCCACCGCGCTCGGCCTCGGCCGCGTCGATCATGCGGCTGGTCAACACCATGTCCATCGCCTTGGCCTTGCCGACCGCGCGCGGCAGGCGTTGCGTGCCGCCGGCGCCGGGGATGATGCCCAATTTGATCTCGGGCTGGCCGAACTTGGCGGTCTCGGCGGCGATGATGAAGTCGCACATCATCGCGAGCTCGCAGCCGCCGCCGAGCGCGAAGCCGGCCACCGCCGCGATCACCGGCTTGCGGATGGTGCGGATGGTTTCCCAGTTGCGGGTGATGAAGTCGGCGCCGTAGGTGTCTTCGAGGTTGAACGTGGCCATCGCGCTGATGTCGGCGCCGGCCGCGAAGGCCTTCTCGCTGCCGGTGATCACGATGCAGCCGATGCCGGCATCGGCATCGAAGGCTTTCAGCGCGGCGCCGAGTTCGTCCATCAACGCATCGTTCAGCGCATTGAGCTGCTTCGGGCGGTTCAGCATGATCAACCCGGTCTTGCGCGGGCCGTCGCCGCGTGTTTCGGTCAGGATGTTGTCGTAGGTCATGGTCTGTTCCTTGAAGGGTTGCGTCACTGTATTTCGGGCGGCTGCGAGATCATCAGGTCGACATAGGTCTGCGCGTCTTGCTCGAAGCGGATGCGCACCGGCAGGTAACGCAACTGCGGCGCCATCCACATCTCGACGCTCAGCGTGCCGGCCTTCTGGTCGTTCGTGCGCGGCTTCAGGTGGATGGCGGTGAGCGGGCCGAACGGCGTGTTCAGCGTCACTTCCTCGACCACGTCGTAGGTCCAGACCGCGACCTTCTTCGGCAGCGCGAGCGGGATGTCGACGCTGCCGCCGACGCGCAACATCTCGGGCCGCGTGCTGAACACGTAGGTGAGCTGCACGAACTGGCTCGCGGTGTCCTGCAGGCCGGGCAGCGCCGGCCGCACGTCGCCGTTCGCGAGCACCACGTTGCCAGCGTCGAACACGACGGTCTGGCGCGGGCGCGTGTTGGTCAGAACCTTGACGTCCTGGTCGTAGCGGCGCGGTGCGAGGCCCGCGGCGGTGATCTCGCCATCGCTGGTCGAGCGCTGCGTGATCAGCGGCGCGAAGCTCGGGCCGACCATGAAGTCGACGTGGACCTGGTAGTTCGAGCCGGATCGAATCCACTCGACCTGCGCGCTGCCGCTGACCTCGCCGCGGTAGTTGCCGGTGAGCTGGTAGGTCATGCGGGTCGACGCGGGCCACTCGAACGGCGGGCCTGCGCTGCTCGCCGCCGCGGACGCGGGTGTGACTGCCGCGACGCTCGGCGCGGCCGACGCAGCCGAAGCCGACGAGGCGACAGGCGCGCTCGACGCTTCGGCGGATGGCTCGGCATCGGGTGCGCTGGCTGCGGCGAGCACCGGCTCCGGCACGTCGGCCCGCGGCTCGGGTGCCGAAGCGGCCTTGGCCGGCTTGGGCTTGCGCGGCCGCGGTGCGGTGGCTGCCACGGGCGGCGCGGCGGGCGCGGCGCTCGGCGGCGGCGTGCTCAAGGCCATCTCGCGCACATAGGCCACTTCCATGCGTGCAGGCATTGCCTGGTCGGTCTCGATGTCGGCCATGCGCTCGGCCACGCTGCGGGTCACGCAACCGTGCACGGCGAGCACGCCGAGCACGAGCACGACCCATGCTGCGCGCCGGCCCGGCCGCGGCGCCGGGCCGAACAGCACGTTCAGGCCGCGAGCCATGCCTTGCGCAACGCGGCCGCCGCCTTCGCCGGGGCCGCAGCCGCCTTCAGCGCGATCGCTCCGCGACCCGCTGCGGTGTCGGCGGGCAGCGTGAGGCTCAGCGTGAGCACACGTTGATCGCGCGCGATCAACCACGGCGCGGCGTGCCCGGCGCTCAGCACGCGCAGCGCGTCGTCGAGGCGGCGCACGCGCCAGCCGGCGATCGCCAGCACCTCGTCACCGGCCGACACGCCGGCCTGCTCAGCTGCACCGCCGCGCAAGACGTTGGCGACCTTCACGCCGGTCAACGCGCTTTCGGCAACACGCAGGCCGAGCCGCTGCGCGAGCGTGGCGGCATCCGCGCTCCAGTCGACGCCCGCGGCTTCGAGCAGCCGCTGCAGCGGCAGGTCGTCGGTGCCGTGCACCCAGGCCGCGAGCTCATCTGCGTACGAGCGGCCGCCGACCTGCTGCAACGCCGCGGCGATCTGCGCCTCGTCGATCGGCCCGCCGCCGCTCGCGGCCCAGAGCGCGCGCATCACGTCGTCGAGCGTGCCGCGGCCTTCGGCGCGCAGCGTGAGGTCGAGCGCGAGCGCGACCAGCGCGCCCTTGGTGTAGTAGCTGATGGTCGCGTTCGGCGTGTTCTCGTCGGCGCGGTAGTACTTGACCCAGGCATCGAAGCTCGACTGCGACAGGTTCTGCACCTTGCGCCCCGGCATGGCGAGCACGCCGCTGATGGTGCGCGCGACCAGGCGCAGGTAGCGCGCCGTGTCGATCAGCCCGGTGCGCATCAGGAACAGGTCGTCGTAGTACGACGTGAAGCCCTCGAAGAACCAGAGCAGCCCGGTGTAGTTCTCCTGCGTGTAGTCGTAGCGCGCGAACTCGGCGGGTCGCAGCCGCTTGACATTCCAGGTGTGGAAATATTCGTGGCTGATCAGGCCGAGCAGGTTGACATAGCCGTCGGTGGATTCAGGCTTTGTCAGATGGTCCACGCGCAGAGAGGGCATGTCGCGCCGCGGCGAGATCAGCGCGGTGCTGGCGCGGTGCTCGAGCCCGCCGTGGCCTTCTTCGACGAGGTTGTGCAGGAACACGTAGCGCTTGAAAGGCGGCTTCCCGGATGTGAGGCCGCCCCTGCGCGGCGGCGTGCCGTGCCAGAACGCGATCTGCGCCTCGCAGATTCGTTTCGCGTCCACCAGCAACCTGGCCCCGTCGAAGTCGGGCAGCGCGCCGGTCACCACGTACTCGTGCGGCACACCGTGGGCCTCGAAACGGCCGCGCCAGATGCGGCCGAGTTCGACCGGGTGGTCGACGAGCTCGTCGTAGTCGGCCGCCTCGTAGACGCCGCGCCCGGCCGCGTCGACCTTGACCGGGGCCAGCGCGGTCGCGACCTGCCAGCCGGCCGGCAGCGCTCGCAGCTCGACGCGGTGCGGCTCGGCTTCGCGCCCTTCGACCCGCAGGAACACCGAGGTGCCGTTGAAGAAGCCGCGCTGGGCGTCGACGAACGCAGCCCGCACCGAGGTGTCGAACGCGTAGACCAGGTAGCTCACGGTCAAGGCGCCGCGGCCTTCGCAACGCGCTTGCCAGGTCGCCTTGTCGAGCTGCGCCAGCGGCACCGCACGCGTGCCCTGGTGCGCCTCGATCGCCGACAGGTGGCGCGCGAACTCGCGCACCAGGTAGCTGCCGGGAATCCACACGGGCAAGCTCAGC
>JANMWQ010000557.1:0-2308 GCA_031394085.1 Rhizobacter sp.
TCACCCTGCTGACGGTCCGCGCCCTCGGTGCCGATGGCCAGGTCGAAACCCACTTCTGCGAACCGATCGGCCATGTTCAGGTGCAGGGCGATTACGTCGAGAGCTGGCAGCCGCATGCGATGCGTCCGGCCGCGCTGGCGCGCTCGCGCGAGATCGCCAAGGCCGTGACCGACAACCTTGGCGCCGCACCGGACGGCAAGCCCCAAGGGCTGGGTTTGTTCGGCGTCGAGCTGTTCGTCAAGGGCGACGAGGTCTGGTTCAGCGAGGTCTCGCCGCGCCCGCACGACACCGGCATGGTCACGATGGTCACGCAGTGGCAAAACGAGTTCGAGTTGCACGCCCGCGCGATTCTGGGGTTGCCGGTCGACACCGCACTGAAGAGCCCCGGGGCGAGCGCGGTGATCTACGGCGGCGTCGATGCGGCGGGGCTGGTGTTCGACGGTGTCGATGCGGCGCTGCGCGTGCCCCACACCGAGTTGCGCCTGTTCGGCAAGCCCGAAAGCTTCGTCAAGCGCCGCATGGGCGTCGCGCTTGCGTTCGATGCCGATGTGGAGGTGGCGCGCCGCCGCGCGAAGCAATCGGCGGCCTGCGTGAAGCCGCGCGCAGCCTGAAGGCCTTGTCCGGGTGGTTCGATGCGTCTTGCTCACGGCAGCGTGTGGTTTGCACGCCCGTCGCGCGACCGAGACAGCGGCTTTGCTGCGGACGGCGTCGCTCGACGCCGATAAGTTGTTACGCTGTTTGTGCTTTGTGCAAAAAACGTGACCGCATGACCCAAGGGGACAACACATGACAACCAACGGATGGTGGATGCTGGCCGGCGTGGCGTTGCTCGTCGGTGCAGCCGCCGGCGGGTGGCTCACGCTGCGCGTCGCGCGCATGCGCCACGCCGCGCAGATGCGCAAGGCGAACGACAAACTGCAGCAGAAGTTCTCGGCCACGATCGAACAGCTGCGTGCCGCCCACGTGCGCGCCCAAGCCGAGCTCGAACAAGCGCGCTATTCATTCAAGCGTCAACTCGCGGTGGTGGCCGACGAGCCGCGCGCCGCCGTGGCTCGCGCCGAAGAGCGCCTGCGCGTGGCCTACGAAGAGATGGACCGCATGCGCCGCGGCGGCACGCCGCCCGACACCGCGAGCTCCGAGTTGACCGATGGTTTCGCGGCGACCCGACCGATGCGCGAGGGGCTGTAGCGGGCCAGCCTCAATCCTCGTCCTTCACCTGGTACTGGCCCATCAGCGCCGCCTGCGCCGAAGGCGGCACCGCCTCGTAGTGGCTCGGCTCCAGCGTATAGCGGCCTTGCCCCCCGGTCATGCCGTTCAGGCGCGCCTGGTAGTTCGACAATTCCGACAACGGCACCTGCCCGTTCACCATGTAGGCGCCGCCAGCGAGCGCCTGCGTGCCATTGACCTGGCCGCGCTTGGCCGAGAGATCGCCGGTCACGTCGCCCATGCTGTGCTCGGGCGCGGTGATCTCGACCTTCACGATCGGCTCGAGCACGATTGGGCCGGCCTTCTTCACTGCGTCGATGAAGGCCTTGCGGCCGGCGGTCGCGAACGCGATGTCTTTGGAGTCGACGCTGTGCGATTTGCCGTCGTAGACGGTCACGCGCACGTCCATCAACGGGTGGCCGGCGATCACGCCCGAATCGAGCACCGAGCGCACGCCTTTTTCGACCGCCGGGATGTACTGGGTCGGGATCGTGCCGCCCTTGACCTGGTCGACGAACTCGAAGCCCGCGCCGCGCGGCAGCGGCTCGATGCGCAGGAACACCTCGCCGAACTGGCCCGCGCCGCCGCTCTGCTTCTTGTGGCGGTGGTGGCCCTCGGCGGGCGCGGTCACGGTCTCGCGGTAGGCGATGCGCGGCGGTCGTGTCACGACCTCGCACTTGTAGACCTCGTTCATGCGCTCGAGCAGCGTGCGCAGGTGCAACTCTCCGAGGCCGTAGACGACGGTCTCGTTGGTCGCGATCACATGCTCGACCTTCAGGCACGGGTCTTCGTCGACGAGCTTTTGCAAAACCTCCCACATGCGCTGCTCGTCGCCGCGGCGCTTCGGCTCGATCGCGAGGCCATGCACCGGCTCCGGAAAGGGCAGCGGGCGCAGGTGCAGGTGATCGTCTTCGGCGGCGTCGTGCAGCACCGCGTCGAAGTGCATCTCGTCGACCTTCGCGACCGCACAAATGTCGCCCGGCACGCCCTTGACCACTTCGACGTGTTCCTTGCCCTGCAGCATGAACAGGTGGCCGACCTTGAACGGCTTGCGGCCGTCGCCGATGTAGAGCTGGCTGTCGCGCGTGACCGTGCCCTGGTG
>JANMWQ010000609.1:0-2367 GCA_031394085.1 Rhizobacter sp.
GCTCGGCCGCGGCATCGTGATGGAGCCGTTCGCTGCCGTCTCGCTGGTCGCGACCCACCTGCTGAACCTCGGCAGCGCACCGTCGACCCCACTCTGGTTGCAGGGCATCGCCGAGGGCAAGGAACGGGTCGTGCTCGCGCATCAGGAGCGCGCGGCGCGCTACCGGCTCGCGCATGTCGAGACGACCGCCACGCACCGCGGCGGCACTTGGCAGCTGAGCGGCACCAAGACGGTCGTGCCGGCCGGCGCGCACGCCGGTGCGTTCATCGTGCCGGCGCGCGTCAGCGGCGCGGTCGATGCGCCCGAAGGCATCGCGCTGTTCCTGGTCTCGAAGGGCGAGAAAGGCGTGACCGTGCGCGGCTACCCGACGCAAGACGGCGCCTGCGCCGCCGACCTGACGCTGCTCGAGGCCGACGCGATCGAGCTGCTGCCCGCAGGTGAGGCTTTCGGCGCACTCGAGCACGCGGTCGACATCGGCATCGCCGCGCTTTGCGCCGAGGCCGTCGGCGTGATGGACACGCTGGTCGCGACGACCGTCGAATACATGAACACGCGCAAACAATTCGGCGTGGCGATCGCCAGCTTCCAGGCGCTCAAGCACCGCATCGCCGATGTCAAGATGCAGCTCGAACTCGGCCGCTCGATGAGCTATTTCGCGAGCTTGAAACTCAATGAACCCGCGCCGCAACGCCGCCGCGCGATCGCGCAGGCGAAGTACCAGCTGGGGCAATCGATGCGCTTCGTCGGCCAGCAATGCATCCAGCTGCACGGCGGCATCGGCGTGACCGACGAGTACAGCGTGAGCCACTACTTCAAGCGCCTCACCGTGATGGAGATGAGCTACGGCGACACGATGTGCCAGCTGGGCGAGGTGTCGGCGCGCATGCAAAACACCGCAGGTGTTTTTGCTTGATCTTCGCGTCGGGCGTTTTTGCGTGACGCTCACCGCAGGCTCGGTGGCCTGATGCGCACGGCGGCGCTGCTGCTGCTGACGGGCCTGCTGTGCGGGCCACTGGCGCAGGCCGCTGAGCCGATCGCCGCGCCGCTCGTCATCGCCCACCGCGGCGCGAGCGGCTACCTGCCCGAACACACCCTCGCCGGCTACGAACTGGCGGTGAAGATGGGCGCCGACTACATCGAGCCCGACCTGCAGATGACGAGCGACGGCGTGCTCGTGGCGATCCACGACGACAGCTTGGCGCGCACCACCAACGTCGCCGCGCTGTTCGCCCCCAGAAACGGGGGCTACAAGGTCGCCGATTTTTCGCTCGCCGAGGTCAAGACACTGACCGTCGTACCGACCACGACCGGCGCGACCACGCACCCCGGATTCACGTCGAGGTTCGCCGGGCTGCGCGTGCCGACCTTCGACGAGGTGATCGCGCTCACGAAGGCGCAGAGCGCGCTCGCCGGCCGCAAGATCGGCATCTATCCAGAAGCCAAGCAGGCCGACCCGGCGATGGAAGACAAACTCCTCGCAACCCTCGCGCGCGAGCGCTACGCGAGCGCGGCCGACGAAGTCTTCGTGCAGTCGTTCAGCGACGCGACCGTGAAGCGTCTGGCTGAGAAGCAACGCGCGCTCGGTCTGCGGCTGCCGTTGGTGCAGCTCGGCGTCGCGGTGACGCTGCCCGACGGCGCCGTCGCGATCGGCGTACCCGGGGATCGCACATTGACGTTGCCGGAAGTCGCAGCCTACGCTGCCGGCGTCGGCGTGGCGATCGGCAACCCGAAGTTCCCGTTGCACAAGCGCTTCGTCGACGCCGCACACGCGGCCGGGCTGCTCGTGCACGGCTGGACCTTCGCGAAGAGCGAGTCCACCGCCGCGGCCGACGAATACAAGGCCTTTCTCGAAATGGGCCTCGACGGCGTGTTCAGCAACTACGCCGACCTGGCCGTCGCGTCGCGCAACGCGTTCGTCGCCGCGCGCAAGTGAAGGAATCCGTACCCGCGTCGCCACCCGCGCAGCCCGCTGCGCCCGCATTGCGAACCGACAGCCTCACCGACGTGCGCGGCCTGCGCGTCGGCCACCACACCGACACGCGGCGCCCGACCGGCGTCACCGTCGTCCTCACGCCCGAGGGCGCGGTCGCAGGCGTCGATGTGCGCGGCGCCGCGCCCGGCACGCGCGAGACCGAACTGCTCTCGCCGCTCAACGCCGTGGAGAAAGTGCACGCGATCATGCTCGCCGGCGGCAGCGCGTTCGGCCTCGACGCCGCTGGCGGCGTGATGCGCTGGCTCGACGAGCGCGGCTTCGGTGTGCAGGTCGGCCCCGCCCAGGGCGACGAGCGAAATCGCACAGCGATCCGGGTGCCGATCGTGCCCGCAGCGATCCTGTTCGACCTGTGGATTGGCGACGCGACGATCCGC
>JANMWQ010000483.1:0-1527 GCA_031394085.1 Rhizobacter sp.
CTGGATGGCAGAGACGGGCATGGCGCCGAGCGTTGTCGCCGGCCACTCGCTGGGCGAGTACACCGCGTTGGTCGCCGCTGGCGCGCTGAGCCTGGCCGATGCGCTGCCGCTGGTGCGCTACCGCGCGCAAGCGATGCAAGAAGCCGTGGCGGTGGGCGTGGGCGCGATGGCGGCGATCCTCGGGCTGGACGCGCAGGCAGTGATCGACGGCTGCGCTGAAGTGGTCGCCGCGACCGGTGACGTGGTCGAGGCCGTCAACTTCAACGATCCGAAGCAGACCGTGATCGCCGGCACCAAGGCCGGCGTCGACGCCGCTTGCGAGATGTTGAAGGCCAAGGGCGCCAAGCGCGCATTGCTGCTCTCGGTGTCGGCTCCGTTTCATTCGAGCTTGATGAAGCCGGCGGCCGAGCGCTTGAAGGCGCGCCTGGCCGAAACGAAATTCGCCCCACCGACGATCGACCTCGTCAACAACATCGACGTGAAGACGCCGACCGATGCAGCGGCGATTCGCGATGCGCTGTACCGGCAGGCCTTCGGGCCGGTGCGCTGGGTCGAGATCGTGCAGGCGATCCGCGCCCGCGGCGTCACGCACCTGATCGAATGCGGGCCGGGCAAGGTGCTGGCCGGCCTGGTCAAGCGCATCGACGCCGAGGCGATCAGCGGCGCGCTGTTCGACCCGGCCACGCTCGCCGACACAAAGGCGCTGCTGACATGACGGCCGACGTGCAAATGGCCGGGCAGGTCGCGCTCGTCACCGGCGCCTCGCGCGGCATCGGTCGCGCGATCGCACTCGAACTCGCGAAGCAGGGCATGAAGGTCGTCGGCACCGCGACCACCGATGCCGGTTCGGCTGCGATCACCGAAGCGCTCGCCGCTTTCCCCGGCAGCAAAGGGCTCACGCTGAACGTCAACGACGGCCCCGGCATCGACGCGGCTGTCGACGCGATCCTGAAAGAACACGGCGCCCTGCACGTCGTCGTCAACAACGCCGGCATCACCCGCGACATGCTGTCGATGCGCATGAAAGACGACGACTGGGATGCCGTCATCGACACCAACCTGAAGGCGGTGTTCCGCGTCAGCCGCGCCGTCACGCGGCCGATGATGAAGCAGCGCTACGGCCGCATCGTCAACATCACCTCGGTCGTCGGTGCGAGTGGCAACGCGGGGCAGGCGAACTACGCGGCCGCGAAGGCCGGCGTGGCGGGCATGACGCGCTCATTGGCGCGCGAGCTCGGCAGCCGCGGCATCACGGTCAACTGCATTGCACCGGGCTTCATCGAGACCGACATGACCAAGGGTTTGTCGCCCGTGCAGACCACCGCGCTGATGGCGCAGATCCCGCTCGGACGCCTCGGCCACGCGAGCGACATCGCCCATGCAGTGGCGTTTTTGGCGTCGCCGCACGCTGGCTACATCACCGGCAGCGAGCTGCATGTCAACGGCGGCATGTTCATGAATTGATGGCATGACGTGGGGTTGGCGGCGACGCCACCCCATGACGCGGCCGTTCGCCGCGTCCCGCCG
>JANMWQ010000636.1:0-2005 GCA_031394085.1 Rhizobacter sp.
GACCAGGCCGAACTTCGACACGTCCAGTGGCCGCGACATGATGTTGGACGACACGTCGGCGATCAGCGGCACGTCGCCCACGTCGGGTGTGAAGTGGTACTCGACACCGCCGATGGTTTCGTTGGCGCAGATGTGCACGTAAGCGGCGTTCGGGTCGAGCTGCCAGGCGTCGCGCGGGGGCACGCGATCGAACTTCGTGCCTTCGGAACTCGCGACGACGTTGATCCGGGCGTACTTGCCCGCCTCCTTGATCGACTTCTTCGACCACTCGCCGGTGTTGACGTAATCGGCGCTGGTGCGGCCGCGCAGCATGTTCATCGGCACGATCGCGTTTTCGCCGATCGCGCCGCCCTGCATGAACAGCACCTTGTAGTTCGACGGCACCGCGAGCAGCTCGCGCAGCAGCGATTCGCACTCGGCGTGGACCCCCATGAACTCCTTGCCGCGGTGGCTCATTTCCATCACCGACATGCCCGAGCCATGCCAGTCGAGCATCTCGTCGGCAGCAGTGCGCAACACGGATTCGGGCAGGGCCGCAGGGCCGGCGCTGAAGTTGAAAACTCGGGTCATGGTGTCGGGCGCGCGTTAGGGCAGATCAGCATAGCTGAACTGCCTCACCGCAGAGGCGCGGTGAACGCATTTGTTAAATTCGACCCATGACCCCACTCAGCTTCTATTGGCACGACTACGAAACCTTCGGCCGCGTGCCCCGGCGCGACCGGCCCTCGCAGTTCGCTGGCGTGCGCACCGATGCCGATCTGAACGAGATCGGCGCCCCGCTGATGCAGTATTGCCAGCCCGCGCCCGACTTTTTGCCCGAACCCGAAGCCTGCCTGCTGACCGGCATCACGCCGCAGATGTGCCTGGAGCAGGGCGTGCCCGAACACCGCTTCGCCGACGCCATAGAGCAGCAGCTCGGCGCACCGGGCACGATCGGCGTCGGCTACAACTCGATCCGCTTCGACGACGAGGTCACGCGGCACCTGTTCTGGCGCAATTTGATCGATCCGTATGCGCGCGAGTGGCAGAACGACTGCGGTCGCTGGGACTTGCTCGACGTCGTTCGCACCACCTGGGCGCTGCGCCCCGAAGGCATCGAGTGGCCGGTGCACGACGACGGCAAGCCCTCGTTCAAGCTCGAACACCTGACGAGCGCGAACAAGCTCGTGCATGCGGCCGCGCACGATGCGCTGTCCGATGTGCGGGCGACGATCGCGATCGCCCAACTGATCAAGACGCGCCAGCCGCGGCTCTGGGACTTCTGCCTGAAGCTGCGGAGCAAGCACGAGGTCGTGCGCGAAATGGGCGTCGCGCAATCGCAAGGGCGGCCGTTTCTGCACATCTCCGGCATGTACGGCACCGAGCGTGGCTGCATGGCGCTCGTCTGGCCGATCGCGCCGCACCCGACCAACAAGAACGAAGTGATCGTGTGGGATTTGTCGGCTGACCCGGCCGAGCTGTTCACGCTCGGCATCGACGAGATTCGCACCCGCATGTTCACGCGCGGCAGTGAGCTGCCCGAAGGCGTGAGCCGGCTGCCGATCAAGACCATCCACACCAACAAGTCGCCGATCGTGATCGGCAACCTGAAGACGCTGAGCGATAGCGTGGCGTTGAGGTGGGGCGTCGACATCCCGCAGGCGCTGCGCCATGCCGAGGCAATCGCGCAGAAGGCGCACCTGCTCGCCGGCATGTGGCCCGCGATCTTCGAGCGGCCGGCTAGTGAGGGTGCGACCGATGTCGACGAAGACCTGTATGGCGGCTTCGTCGGCGTTGACGATCGCCGCACGCTGCAGACCCTGCGCGCGCTCGACGGCGTGCAGCTCGCGGCCAAGCGCCCGGCGTTCAGCGACCTGCGGCTGAACGAACTGTTCTGCCGCTACCGCGCCCGCAATTTCCCCGAGACGCTGAACGCGGCCGAGCAAACGCAGTGGCTCGACCACTGTGCGCACCGGCTGCACGACGGTGCCGGCGGCGGGCTCACGCTCGAAGCGTTTTTCGAGCA
>JANMWQ010000487.1:0-1769 GCA_031394085.1 Rhizobacter sp.
GCCGCTGATGCCGCACGTTATGCGCTTGCCTACCACCAGGCTCTTGCCGACCTCGACGTCAGCGCCCGGGTCGGCCTGCATGTCGGCGCCGTGACCTTGCGCGACAACCCGCCCGACGACGTGGCGCGCGGCGCCAAGCGAACCGAGGTCGAGGGACTCGCCAAGCCCTTCGCGGCCCGCATCATGGCGCTGGCGCGGGGTGGCCAGACGCTGCTCAGCGCCGCGGCGCGCGCCGCGCTCGGCGGCGCGCTCCCCGCAGGCACCGGGATCGAAAGCCATGGCCACTACCGCCTGAAGGGCGTCGACGCGCCGGTCGAGGTCTTCGAGCTGGGAGCGCACGGGCGATGCGCCTTCGCGCCCCCGCACGACACCGACAAGGCCTACCGCGTGGTCCGCGCGGGCGAGTTCTGGCGCCCGGTGCGCGAGGTGCGCCACAACCTGCCCGCCGAGCGCGACGCCTTCATCGGCCGGACCGCGGAGTTGCACGCGCTGGCGCTGCGGCTCGACGCCGGCACCCGGCTGCTCACCGTGCTCGGCCCGGGCGGCACCGGCAAGACGCGCTTCGTGCGCCGTTACGGCTGGAGCTGGCTCGGCGACTGGCCGGGCGGCGTGTATTTCTGCGACCTGTCCGAGGCCCGTTCGCTCGACGGCATCTTCTTCGCCGTCGCCTCTGCGCTCGACGTCCCCTTGGGCAAGGAGGACCCGGCGGTCCAGCTTGGCCACGCCATCGCCGGGCGCGGCCGCTGCCTGGTCATCCTCGACAACTTCGAGCAGGTGGTCGAGAACGCTGGAGCGACGGTGGGGCGCTGGGCCGACCGAGCTGCCGATGCCGCTTTCATCGTCACCAGCCGCGAGCGGCTGCACCTGCCGGGTGAGGAAGTGTTGCCGCTCGAGCCGCTACCGGTCGCGCATGAGGCGGTCGAGCTTTTCGCCATTCGCGCCCGCGCGCAGCGACCCGACTTCGTGCTCGGCGACGCGAACCGCGCTGCCGTGGCCGAGGTCGTGCGGCTGCTTGACGGTTTGCCGCTGGCGATCGAGCTGGCCGCCGCGCGGGTGCGCGTGCTGTCGCCGGCCCAGCTCGTCGAGCGGATGCGGGACCGCTTCGCGCTGCTCGCCGGCGCGCGTGGCCCGGCGGCGCGCCAGGCCACGCTGCGCGCCGCCATCGACTGGTCGTGGGACCTGCTCACGCCCTGGGAGCAGGCGGCGCTGGCGCAGTGCTCGGTGTTCGAGGGCGGCTTCGCGCTCGAAGCCGCCGAGGCGGTGCTCGACCTGACGCCATGGTCCGATGCGCCGCCGGCGATCGACGCGGTGCAGGCGCTCGTCGACAAGAGCCTGCTGCGCACCTGGGTACGAGCCGATCAGGGCCGCTATGACCTCAACGAGCCCAACTTCGGGATGTACCTGAGCATCCACGAGTACGCGGCGCAGAAGCTGCTGGCGAGCGGGTCTGGGGCGCAGTGTGCGGCCGAGGAGCACCACGAACGGTATTTCGCCAGTTTTGGCACCGAGGAGGCGCTTGACGCGCTCTCGCGGCACGGCGGCGTCAAGCGGCGCCGCGCCCTCGCGCTCGAACTCGACAACCTCGTCGCCGCCTGCCGCCGAGCCGTGGGGCGCGGCGACTCCGGGTCGGCGGTCGCGGCGTACCGCGCGGCCTGGGAAGTGCTTGATCTCCACGGGACCTTCGCCCTATGGGTCGCCCTGGGAGCACAAGTGCTCGCCATCGACGGAATCGAGACGTCCCTGCGCGCCGCAGCGCTCATGACCCGAGC
>JANMWQ010000670.1:0-5841 GCA_031394085.1 Rhizobacter sp.
TGGAGCGTCAAGAACGGCGACCCGAAGCTCGGCGCCGTCAACACGAACGCACCGCACGTCTTCAAAGACAAAGTCATCACCGGCATCAGCGGCGGTGAGTGGGGCGTGCGCGGCTTCTTGGCAGCCTACGACATCAACACCGGCAAGCCCGTCTGGAAGGGCTACAGCGTCGGCCCCGATGCCGAGATGCTGATCGACCCCGAGAAGACCATGACCTGGACCGACGGCGCGATGAAGCCCGTCGGCAAAGACTCTTCGCTGAAGACCTGGAAGGGCGATCAGTGGAAGACCGGCGGCGGCACCACGTGGGGCTGGTTCAGCTACGACAAGGCGACGAACGCGGTGTACTACGGTACCGGCAACCCGTCGACCTGGAACCCGTCGCAGCGCCCGGGCGACAACAAGTGGTCGATGACGATCTTCGCGCGTGACGTTGATACCGGCATGGCGAAATGGGTCTACCAGATGACGCCGTTCGACGAGTGGGATTTCGACGGCATCAACGAGATGATCCTGGCCGACATCGATGTCAAGGGCAAGCCGACCAAGGCGCTCGTGCACTTCGACCGCAACGGCTTCGGCTACACGCTCGACCGCGTGACCGGCGCGCTGCTGGTGGCCGAGAAGTACGACCCGACCGTGAACTGGGCCACCCACGTCGACATGAAGACCGGTCGCCCGCAAGTGGTCTCGAAGTACTCCACTGCGCAGAACGGTCCTGACGTGAACAGCAAGGGCATCTGCCCGGCTGCGCTCGGCAGCAAGGATCAGCAGCCTGCCTCTTACGACCCGGAGACCAAGCTCTTCTACGTGCCGACGAACCACGTCTGCATGGACTACGAGCCGTTCAAGGTCGAGTACACGGCGGGCCAGCCGTACGTGGGCGCCACGCTGTCGATGTACCCGGCTGTCGGCAGCCACGGCGGCATGGGCAACTTCATCGCCTGGAACGCCGGCACCGGCAAGATCGTGCAGAGCCATGCGGAGAAGTTCTCGGTCTGGAGCGGCTCGCTCAACACCGCAGGCGGCCTGTCTTGCTACGGCACGCTCGAGGGGTATCTCAAGTGCGTCGACAAGAAGGACATCAACAAGGAGTTGTTCAAGTTCAAGACGCCCTCGGGGATCATCGGCAACGTGTTCTCGTACGAGCACAAAGGCAAGCAGTACATCGGCGTGTTCTCGGGAATCGGCGGCTGGGCCGGCATCGGCATGGCAGCGGGCCTCGAGAAAGACCAGGATGGTCTGGGCGCGGTGGGCGGCTATAAGGAACTCAGCCAGTACACCGAACTCGGTGGATCGTTGACCGTGTTCGCTTTGCCCAACTGAGGCAGGGTCGAGAGGTCGAGCCCCACAGGGGGCGTCGACCCTTGGCCGAATCGGGAGGTGGCCGCCGCTGGCAAGCCATCTCCCTTTTTCAATTGAACGAAGGATCGCCAAGCCATGAAAGTGAAGATATTTTTGCTGCCCGCACTGCTTTGCCTGCTAGGCGCCGCCCACGGGGCCGACACGCCGATCCAGGTGGTCGACGGCTACAAGGTCGACGTCGAAACGATGAAGGGTTTTCGCACCTGGCGCGCCGCCGCCTGCGACCGATGCCACGGCGCCAATCAAGAGGGCTTGGTCGGGCCGTCACTGGTCAACAGCCTGAAGACGCTTTCCAAGGCAGATTTCATCGCCACCGTCACCAACGGCCGGCTCGAAAAAGGAATGCAAAGCTTCGGCAACAGCCCGCAGGTGATGGAAAACATCAACCAGCTCTACGCTTATCTGAAGGGCCGTTCCGACGGTCAGATCACGCGCGCCAAGGTCGAGCCGATCGCGCAATGAGCGCCCCGCTGGCCGACCCCTCCGCCGCCGCTGGCCGCGCCTTCGCTGCGCGCCTCCTGTCTGCCGCGGCGCTCGTCGGCTCGTCGATGGGTGCATTCGCGCCTTGCGCGGTGGCCCAAGAAAAGCCGGCAGAACGCACTGCATTGCGCGTTTGCCAGGACCCGAACAACCTGCCGTTCTCGAACGTGGCCGGTGAAGGCATCGAAAACCGGATCGCCGACCTCTTCGGCAAGGCCATGGGCCTGCCGGTGACCTATTTTTCGTTTCCGCAGCGCCTCGCGTTCATCCGCAACACCTTGAAGTTCAAGTTGCCGGGCGAAGATTACCCGTGCGACATCGTCATGGGCGTGCCCGCGGGCTACGACCAGGTCTCGGTCACGAAACCGTACTACCACTCGACCTACGCGCTGGTGTTTGCCAAAGGCAAGGGCATGGACCAAGTGAAGTCCGGCGACGACTTTCTGAAGATCGACCGCGCCAGGTTGGCGCAACTGCGCATCGGCATCTACGACCGTTCGCCGGCGTCCGATTGGCTGAACCGCCACCAGCTCGTCGAGCAGGGCGTGCCCTACCAGATCATGAATGCGGATCCCACGCAGTACCCGGGCGAAATCATCGAGAAAGACCTCGCCTCCGGCAAGCTCGATGCGGCCATCGTCTGGGGCCCCATCGCAGGCTACTTCGCGCAGCGCGTCAAGACCGCCGCGCTGATGGTGGTGCCGCTGAAATCGGAGCCCGGGGTGCGTTTCGACTACCCGATGGCGATGGGCGTGCGCTACGGCGAGCGCGACTGGAAGCAACAGATCGAAGCGCTGATCGAATCGAAGCGCCCGGAAATTCAGGCCATCCTGAAAGAGTACGGCGTGCCGCTGGTCGATGCCTCGTTCGCGGCGCCGAAGCCCTGAACCGCCGCGCCGGTCGATCCCGATGAAACACCTTGTGGTCCTCGCAGCGGTCTGGGCCTTCGCCACAACGGCGGCTCAGGCCGAGATGGACCGCGCGGCGTTGTTCAAGCTGAGTTCGAGCGTGCTGAAGATCGAAGCGCGTCGGGCGCAAGGTGGCCTTTCGCTCGGGTCGGGCGTGGTGGTGGGGGCCGAGACCATCGTCACGAATTGCCACGTGACCCACGACGCGCTGAGTGTCAGCGTGCTGCGCGGAAGCGCGCGCTGGATCGCCGACTTGCAGCGCACCGACGCCGACCACGACCTGTGCGTGCTGCATGTGCCGGGTCTGGAGGGCGATGCCGTCACGCTCGGTCGTGCCGAACGCCTGGCCCCCGGGCAAACCGTGACCGCGCTCGGCTACACCGGCGGCCTGGGCATCCAGAACAGCGTGGGAGCGGTAATGGGCCTGCACCGCCTCGACGGCGCGCACGTGATCCGCAGCTCGAACTGGTTCAGCTCGGGCGCCAGCGGTGGCGGCCTGTTCGACGCCGATTTGCGGCTCGTCGGCATTCTGACCTTTCGCCTGCGTGGCGGCGAGGCGCACTACTTTTCCGCCCCGGCCGAATGGGTGCAGGCGCTGCTCGCCGGCCCACCCGGCGAGGGCTTTCGCGCCATCGAACCCGACCGTTCGTCGACGCTGGCGTACTGGCAACGGCCCATCGCCGAGCAGCCCCGGTTTTTGAAGGCCGCGCTGTTGCAGCGCGACGACCGATGGCCCGAGTTGGCCACGCTGTCCGACGAATGGACGCGCGCCGACGCGACCGACCCCGAACCCTGGTATCTGATGGGCGTGGCGCTCGACCAGATGGACCAACTGCCGCAAGCGCAACGGGCGCTCGAATGCTCGCTCGCGATCGAGCCCGCCTCTGTTGCAGCGCGGGAACGGCTGGCGCCGCTCTACTTGCGTCAACAGCCTGCCAGCCCGCCGAACCAGACGCCGCCGGTGACCACGGCCACGCCCCGCAGCGCCCCCGCGCATGCGGCATGCTCGATCGACACCGCCAGCCCGCGAAATCCATGACCCCCTTCAGCCTCGGCTCGACCCACCCCTGGCTTCGCACCCGCGCCTTTGCCATCCTGACACTCGCCCTCGCGTCGGCGATGTGGCTGCCGGCCCCGGCAAGCGCTGCGAACGACTTCTCGGCCGCCGAGCAGGCGCTGTTCATCGACAACCAGATGGCCGCGTTGCAGCCACCGACCACCTTGCGCTACGCCTACCGCAAGAGCGGCAGCCTCGAGGAACCGTTCGACGACAACGTCGACGTCGTGCTCGCGGCCCAGCCCGACGGCAGCTGCTGCGCGGCCAGCGCCAAATTCTTCAGCGGTGCGCGCCAGGTTCCGCAGCCCGAGGTCGAAGGCGTGCAGGGCAATCCGGCGATCTTCTACTTCCTCGAGCGCGACATCAAAGAGATGGAGCGGCTCACCAAGGGCAAGGCCAACTACTTCCGCAAGCGCATCCGCATGGCGGTCTACCAGGGCGCAGTGATCCGCGACATCACGCTGCCTTACCGCGGCCAGAACGTCGCGGTGCGCGAAATCAGCATCTCGCCCTACCTCGACGACCCGAATCGCTCGCGCTACGAGAAGCTCGCCAACAAGACCTATGTGTTCCTGATGGCGAAGGCGGTGCCGGGCGGCCTCTACGGCATCCGCGCCCGGATCGACGCCGGCTCCGCCACCCAACCTCCGTTGATGGCAGAAGAGATGCTGCTCCAGGGCATCGAACCCGCGCCGGCCCGGCGCCAACCTTGATTTTTTTCCAGCCGCCGCCGATGAAACCTCTCGCCTCGTTCACCTCCGTCACCGCGCTGTTCGCCTTGCTGCTGGCGTGCAACGCCGCCCATGCAAATGATTTTCCGACCGCCGACCGCGTGCTCTACGTCCAGGAATGCATGCGCGCCCACGCCGGGCCGCAGTTCGAAATGATCCACAAATGCTCGTGCGTGCTCGACACCCTGGCGACAGAACTGAAGTTCGACGACTACGTGACGCTCAGCACGCTCGACAAGGCGATGTCGATCGGCGGCGAGCGCGGCGGCTCGATCCGCGACGCGCCCTCGCTCGAAACGCAGGCGAAGCGCTATCGCGAGTTGCGGATCAAGACCGAGGTCTCGTGCTTCATCGGCGCCGGACCGAGGTAGCGCTCGATGGCCTCGGTGATCGCCAAGGTCGCGCTCAGCGGGATGATCGTTTGCGCTTGTGTCTGCACAAGCACCGCCGCCACCACCACCACCGCTGCGCTACCTGGCGGCAACGCTGAAGCCTTCCGTGTCGACCAGATCAAGCCCGGGGTGTTCGTGCACCTCGGCGCGATCGAAGACTGGGGGCCGGCCAACGGCGGCGATGTCGCGAACCTCGGCTTCGTCGTCGGCAACCGCTGTGTGGCCGTGATCGACACCGGCGGCACACCGGCCGTCGGCCAAGCGTTGCGCGCGGCCATCGAACGCGCCACGCCACTGCCGATCTGCTACGTGATCCTGACCCACGCCCACCCCGATCACTTGCTGGGCAGCGTCGCCTTCGTCGCGCCGAGCCCGATGCCGTCTGGGTCTGCGCCCGCGTCCGCGCCCGTCTTCGTCGCCAGTGCCCGCTATCCCCGCACGCTGGCAGCTCGCGCGCCGTTCTACCTCAACGCACTCAAGCGAGACTTCGGCATCGCGCTGACACCGGCCGACATCGTCTACCCGACCGTCACGGTCGACACCCCACTGGCGCTCGACCTCGGCGACCGCACGCTGACCTTGCAGGCCTGGCCGACCGCGCACACCGACAACGACCTCACCGTCTACGACCCACTGACCCGCACCCTGTTCGCGTCCGACCTGCTGTTCGTCTCGCACCTGCCGGCACTCGACGGCAGCCTGCGCGGCTGGCTCGGCGTGATGGCCGATCTGCGGCGGCTCGACGTGGCCAGCGTCGTGCCCGGCCACGGCGCGGTCGGCAACGACTGGCCTGCCACGATGGACGCGCAAGCCACCTACTTGAACGGCCTGCTGCGCGACACGCGCGCGGCCGTGCGCGCGCCGCTGACGATCCAGCAGGCGACCGAGCGCATCGCGGTCGCCGGGCC
>JANMWQ010000679.1:0-2894 GCA_031394085.1 Rhizobacter sp.
TACATCGTGAACAGCCAGTTGAATATCTTCGCGCCGGTCGGGATCGAGATGATCATCGTCGTGATACCGAAGAACGAGTTCACGCTCGCGCCCGACCCCATCGTGAAGAAATGGTGCAGCCAGACCAGGTACGACAGGATCGTGATCACGACCGTGGCGTACACCATCGAGGCATAGCCGAACAGGCGCTTGCCGCTGAACGTGGAGACGATCTCCGAGAAGATGCCGAACGCCGGCAGGATCAGGATGTAGACCTCCGGGTGGCCCCAGATCCAGATCAGGTTCACGTACATCATGGCGTTGCCGCCGAGGTCGTTCGTGAAGAAGTTGGTGCCGACCGTGCGGTCGAGCGACAGCAGCGCCAGCACGGCCGTCAGCACCGGGAAGGCGGCGACGATCAGCACGTTGGTGCACAGGGCCGTCCAGGTGAAGATCGGCATCTTCATCATGGTCATGCCGGGCGCTCGCATCTTCACGATGGTCGAGATCAGGTTCACGCCCGAGAGCAGCGTGCCGACCCCCGCGATCTGCAGTGACCAGATGTAGTAGTCGACCCCCGGGTCGGGGCTGAACGCGATGCCCGAGAGCGGCGGGTACGCAAGCCAGCCGGTGCGCGCGAATTCGCCGACGAACAGCGACGCCATCGTCAGGCCCGCGCCGAAGGTCGTCATCCAGAAACTGAAGTTGTTCAGGAACGGGAAGGCCACGTCGCGCGCGCCGATCTGCAACGGCACGACGAAATTCATCAGCCCGGTGACCAGCGGCATCGCAACGAAGAAAATCATGATCACGCCGTGCGCCGTGAAGATCTGGTCGTAGTGATGGGGGGGCAAAAAACCCGGGTCGCCGTTGAAGGCCACCGCCTGCTGGGCGCGCATCATGATCGCGTCGGAGAAGCCGCGCAGCAGCATCACCAGACCGAGCACGATGTACATGATGCCGATCTTCTTGTGGTCGATGCTGGTGATCCAGTCGCGCCACAAGGTGCCCCAGAGCTTGTAGTAGCTCAGCGCCACGAGCAGCGCGGCGCCGCCGAGACCGACGGCGATGAAGGTGCCGAGCAGGATCGGATCGTGCAGCGGGATCGCGTCCCAGGTGAGGCGGCCGAACACCAGACTTTCGGGGGCGGAAGGGTCGGAGATCAAGGCAGACATGGGGTCGGGCTACTTCGGGTCAGGGCTTCGTCGAGTCGGCGCGCAACACCGGCCGGCCCTCGGGGTTGGCAGGCGTGCAAGCGAGCGATTCGACGTAGTTGCGGCGGTCGAGGGCGGCGACCTTGTAGCCCGCGGTCGAGCCGAGGCCGCCGGCGTCGATCGCCATCACCTGGTTCATGCACATCTTGTTGGTGTCGACGCAGCGGTTCAGGATGCGTTCGTACAGATCGGGCGCGACGCTCGCAAAGCGCTTGACCGGCTCGCGCTCGCTCGGCTTTTCGAGCTGCAGGTAGGCCTCGCGGCCGAGCGAGTCGCCGCTCGCCTTCGCGCCCTGCACCCATCGGTCGAAGTCGGCGGCGCTCATGCCGTGGAACTTGAAGCGCATGTTCGAGAAACCA
Organism: Rhizobacter sp.; assembly: GCA_031394085.1. GTDB lineage: Bacteria > Pseudomonadota > Gammaproteobacteria > Burkholderiales > Burkholderiaceae_C > LMDS01. Next base: position 1,553 of record JANMWQ010000679.1, read on the forward strand.
GCGCCGCTGTAGTTGGCGGAAAAGCCGTCGTACACGCCGGGCTTGTTCATCACCGCGTGCAGTTTGGTTTCCATGCCAGGCATTGCGTAGATCTGACCGGCGAGCGCCGGAATGAAGAACGAGTTCATCACGCTGGAGCCGGTGATCTTGAAGGCGATCGGCACATCGATCGGCGCCGCGAGCTCGTTGACGGTCGCGATGCCGAGCTCGGGGTAGATGAACAGCCATTTCCAGTCGAGCGCGACGACCTCGACGACCATCGGTTTGACATCGTCTGCGACGATGCGCTGGGCATCGATGCGACGCAGCGGGCGGTACGGGTCGAGCGTGTGGGTGCTGATCCAGGTGACGGCGCCGAGCGCGATGATGATCAGCAGCGGCGCGGCCCAGATCACGAGTTCGAGCGCGGTGGAATGGCCCCACTCGGGCGTGTAGGTCGCCTCTTTGTTCGACTGGCGATAGCGCCATGCGAACAAACAAGTCAGCGCGATCACCGGCACGATGATCAGCAACATCAGCACGGTCGAGACGATGATGAGTCGGCCTTGCTGCGCGGCGACGTCGCCGGGCGCGTTCAGCAACACCGTGTTACAGCCAGCGAGCAGGCCCGCAAACGGGAGCAAGAGCACCGCGCGCGAGGCCTCTGGCGCTCGCAGGCCGCGAGGTGTTTCGGAGTCGGTAGGCGCAACGCGTTTCATGAGTCCACAATTTACGGCGAAAGGGCCGCGGGGTGCACTGGACGTTTTGTCCCATGGCACCGAAGACGAGACAGTGCGATGCTCTGCCCAGCCCTCTGTTCGAACACGATAGCCGCCGCCACCGCACGCCATGACCACGTCCGCCATCGACCCCACCGCCGAGTCAACGCTCGCCACCGACGCGCGGCGGGTCAGCGCCGACCACGGTGCCATCTCGCCGGGCGAGATCGCGATCGGCGTGGTCATCGGTCGGACTTCGGAGTACTTCGACTTCTTCGTCTACGGCATCGCCTCGGCGCTCGTGTTCCCGTCGGTGTTCTTCCCGTTCGAGAAGGGGCTGGAGGCGACGCTGCTCGCCTTCGTCGTGTTCTCGTTCGCGTTCATCGCGCGGCCGATCGGCACGATCCTGTTCATGCAACTGCAGCGCCGACTCGGGCGCGAGGCCAAGCTGACGATCGCGCTGTTTCTGCTCGGTGTCTCGACCGCAGGCATCGCGTTTTTGCCGGGTTACGCCCGCCTTGGGTTCGCCTCGATCGTGATCTTGTCGTTGCTGCGGATCGGCCAGGGCGTCGCACTCGGCGGCTCCTGGGACGGCCTGCCCTCGCTGCTCGCGTTGAGCGCCCCGCCGGGCAAGCGCGGCTTCT
>JANMWQ010000691.1:0-2309 GCA_031394085.1 Rhizobacter sp.
GCGCATCACCACGATGGCGGTTTTCATCGTGCGCCCTCCGGGGCCGGCGGCGTGCCGTGCGCGATCGAAGCCGGATCTTGCGGTTTCGGCGGCTTCGGCTTGCGGGGCTTGAACACGGTCCGCACGACAACGAAGAAGGCCGGCACGAACAGCACCGCGAGCGAAACGGCAGTGATCATCCCGCCGATCACGGCTGTGCCGATCGCGCGCTGGCTCGCCGAGCCGGCGCCGCTGGCGAGCGCCAGCGGCAAGGTGCCGAGGATGAATGCCAGCGAGGTCATGATGATCGGCCGAAAGCGCAGGTGCGCGGCTTCGAGTGCCGCGGTCATCGGGCTCTTGCCTTCGGCTTCGAGGTCCTTCGCGAACTCGATGATCAGGATCGCGTTCTTCGCCGCCAGGCCGATGATCGTGATCAGCCCGACCTGAAAGTACACGTCGTTCGCCAGGCCGCGGAACATCGTCGCCAGCACCACGCCGAGCACGCCGAGCGGCACCACCATGATCACCGCGAGTGGAATCGTCCAGCTCTCGTACAGCGCCGCGAGGCACAGCAACACCGCGAGGATCGCGAAGCCGTACAAGATGTAGGCCTGCGAGCCCGCGAGGCGCTCTTCGCGGGACTGCCCGGTCCACTCGAAGCCGAAACCGGCCGGCAACTGCTTGGCGAGCGTCTCCACCTCGATCATTGCCTGGCCGGTCGATTGGCCGGGCGCCGCATCGCCCGAGATCCGCATCGTCGGGTAGCCGTTGTAGCGCACCGTCTGCACCGGGCCGGTGACCCAGCGCGTCGACGCGAAAGCCGAGAGCGGCACCGGCTGGCCCTTGGCGTTGAGCGCGTTGATGCGCAACAGGTCATCGGGCTGCATGCGCTGCGGCGCGTCGGCCTGCACGACCACGCGCTGCAGCCGGCCAGCATTCGGAAAGTCGTTGACGTACGACGAACCGAGCGAGGTCGACAGCGCCGCGTTGACCGAATCGAAAGTGACGCCGAGCGCCTGCGCCTTGTCGCGGTCGATCTCCATCTGCAGTTGCGGCGCATCTTCCAGACCATCGGGCCGCACGCCGGCGAGGACCTTGCTTTTGCCCGCCAGGCCGAGCAGCTGGTTGCGCGCGGCGACGAGCGCGGCATGGCCGTTGCCGCCGCGGTCTTGCAGCCGGAACGTGAAGCCGGTCGCGTTGCCGAGCTCGGGAATCGGCGGCGGGCTGATCGTGAAGATGAACGCGTCGCGCACGCCCATCAGCGCGCCCATGCTGCGGCCCGCGAGCGACTGCGCCGACTGCTCGTGGCCCTCGCGTTCGCCCCAGTCTTTCAGCGGCACGAACGCGAGTGCGGCGTTCTGGCCGGTGCCTGAAAAGCTGAAGCCGAGCACGCTGACCATCGCTTGAACTTCGGGTTGCTTCAGGAAGAAGCCTTCGGCCTGCTTCATCGCATCGAGCGTGCGCTCTTGCGTCGCGCCCGGCGGCAACTGCACATTGGCGATGATGTAGCCCTGGTCTTCGTTCGGCAGGAACGACGTGGGCAGCCGCGCGAACAGCAGACCGACCGCGATGCCGATCGCGACGTAGACGATCATGAACCGGCCGGCACGTTTGAGCAGTTTCGCGACCCAGCCCTCATAGCCCTTCGCGGTCGACTTGAAGCCGCGGTTGAACCAGCCGAAGAAGCCCTTCTTCTCGAGGTGCACACCGGCCTCGACCGGCTTAAGCAAGGTGGCACACAGCGCCGGTGTGAGCGACAGCGCCAGGAACGCCGAGAACGCGATCGACGCGACCATCACCGCCGAGAACTGGCGGTAGATGTTGCCGACCGAGCCGCTGAAGAACGCGAGCGGCACGAACACCGCGATCAGCACCACGGTCACGCCGATGATGGCGCCGTAGATCTGGCCCATCGCCTTCTTGGTCGCCTCTTTCGGCGACAAGCCTTCTTCGCTCATGATGCGTTCGACGTTCTCGACCACGACGATCGCGTCGTCGACCACGATGCCGATCACCAGCACCATGCCGAACATCGTCAACACGTTGATCGAGAAGCCGAGCGCGAGCAGCACGCCGAAGGTGCCGAGCAGCGCGACCGGCACGACGATCGTCGGGATGATCGTGTAGCGGAAGTCCTGCAGGAACAGGTACATCACCAGGAACACCAGGAACACCGCCTCGACCAGCGTCTTGACGACCTCGGTGATCGAGATCTTGACGAAGCGAGAGGCGTCGTACGGGATCGAATACTTCACGCCGGCCGGAAAGTAGGCCTGCAGCTCCTCCATGCGCGTCTTCACCGCCTTCGCGGTGGCGAGCGCGTTGCCGGT
>JANMWQ010000707.1:0-2622 GCA_031394085.1 Rhizobacter sp.
CATCGGACTCGTCGGCCTCGACGACGATGTAGTCGCCTGCGCCGAGCCGCGAGTTCGCGCCGGCCGCGTTCAACTTGCCGCCGATCACGAAGGTCGGGTCGAGGCCGGCTTCGGCGAGCACGCTGGTGACGAGCGAGGTCGTCGTCGTCTTGCCGTGCGTACCGGCAATCGCGATGCCCGACTTCAGCCGCATCAGCTCGGCCAGCATCACCGCACGCGGCACGACCGGCACGCGCTTGGCGCGGGCCGCGATCACCTCGGGGTTGTCGCCGCGCACCGCCGTCGAGGTGACGACCGCTTCGGCGCCGGCGATGTTTTCGGCCGCGTGGCCGATCGCGATGCGGATGCCGAGGCTGCCAAGCCGGCGCGTCGTCGCGCTCGCGTTCTGGTCGGAGCCTGAGACCCCGTAGCCGAGGTTGTGCAGGATCTCGGCGATGCCGCTCATGCCCGCGCCGCCGACGCCGACGAAGTGGATGTGCTTGACGGCGTGCTTCATGCGGCCACCCCCCGACCACCTTGAGCCTGTCGAAAGGTCCGCCCACCCTGAGCTTGTCGAAGGGGCTTCATGCCGCCACCAACCCTTCGATCTGATCGGCCACTCGCGCCGCGGCTTTCGGCTTCGCGAGAGCGCGCGCTTTCGTCGCCATCGTCAACAACGCTTCGCGCGTCAAGCTCGACAACAGATCCGCCAGCGTGCGTGGCGACAACTCGCTCTGCGGCAGGTGAATGCCTGCGCCCTGCCCGGCCAGCCACTGCGCGTTGTCGCGCTGGTGCGAGGTCGTGCTGACGATGAGCGGCACGAGCACCGCGGGCACGCCGGCTGCGCACAGCTCGCTGACCGTGACCGCACCGGCGCGGCAGACGATGAGATCGCACTCGGCCAACTGCGCTGCCATGTCGTCGATGAAGGGCAGCACCTGCGCCGCGACCTCCACCTCGGCGTACCCGGCCTGCACGCTCGCGAGGTTCGCCTGACCGGTCTGGTGCGTGACCCTCGGGCGCTGCGCGGCATCGATCAGCGCCAGCGCCTTCGGCACGCATTCGTTCAACGCGCGCGCGCCGAGGCTGCCGCCGACGACCAGCACCCGCAGCGCGCCGCTGCGACCGGCGAAGCGCAGCGACGGCGCCGGTATCGCTTCGATCTCGGCGCGCACCGGGTTGCCGGTGACGACCGCGTGCTTCGTCTTCTGCGCCGCGGCGCCATCGAAGCCGAACGCGACCCGGTCGGCCACCGGCAGCAGCGCCTTGTTGCTCATCAGCAGCGACGCGTCGGCGTTGACCAGCACCAGCGGCTTGCTGAGCAGCGAGGCCATCAGCCCGCCCGGGAAGCAGACGTAGCCGCCCATGCCGAGCACGGCCGTGGTCTGGCGCTGGCGGATGATGCGCAGGCAGCTCCAGAACGCACCGAGCAGGCGGAAGCCGCCGGTCAGCGTGTGCAGCAGGCCCTTGCCGCGCAGACCCGAGAAGCCGATCGTGTCGATCGGGATGCCGCTCGGCGGGACGAGGGTGTTCTCCATGCCGGCGGGCGTGCCGAGCCAGCTGACGCTCCAGCCGCGCGCCTGCATTTCGCGGGCGACGGCGAGCCCCGGGATCACGTGGCCTCCGGTGCCGGCGGCCATGACGAGCAGATGCTTCACGCGCGCCCACCCCGCATCAACTGGCGATTTTGGCTTCGGCCCGCGCGCTGCGCGCGCTTCACATCGCTGCGCGATGTGAGCCTGCGCCGAAACAGCGAGCCGTCGCTGCGCGCCGATGCCATGTCTGCGCTTCGCTCCGACACGGCACTCATGCGCGGCCTCCGCGCATGAGCTGTCTGTTTTCGATGTCGATGCGCAGCACGATCGCGAGCGCGACGATGTTCATCACGATCGCCGAGCCGCCGTAGCTCATCAGCGGCAGGGTCAACCCCTTGGTCGGCAGCACGCCCAGGTTCACGCCCATGTTGATGAAGGCCTGGCCGCCCATCCAGATGCCGATGCCCTGCGCGTACAGGCCGGCGAACACGCGGTCGAGCGCGATCGCCTGGCGGCCGATGTGGAACAGGCGCCGCGCGATCCAGAAGAACGCGAAGATGACGCAGGCGACGCCGACGAAGCCGAGTTCCTCGCCGATCACCGCGAGCAGGAAGTCGGTGTGCGCCTCGGGCAGGTAGTGCAGCTTCTCGACGCTGCCACCCAGGCCCTGGCCGAGGATCTCGCCGCGGCCCAGCGCGATCAGCGAGTGCGTCAGCTGGTAGCCCTTGCCCATCGCGTACTTCGGGTCCCACGGGTTCAGGAACGCCAGGATGCGTTCGGCGCGCCACGGGCTGCTGACGATCATCAGCACGAACGCGCCGACCAGCACCGCGAAGCTGAGGAAGAACATGCGCCCGTTCACGCCGCCGAGGAACAGGATGCCCATCGCGATCACCGCGATCACCATGAACGCGCCCATGTCGGGCTCGGCCAGCAGCAACAGGCCGATGACCGCGAGCGCCACCGCCATCGGCGCGACCGCGCGCACGAACTTCTCCTTGATCTCCATCTTGCGCACCAGGTAGCTCGCGGCGTACATCGTGATCGCCACCTTCGCCAGCTCGGAAGGCTGGAAGTTCAGCAGGCCCAGCGGGATCCAGCGGTGCGC
>JANMWQ010000789.1:0-1763 GCA_031394085.1 Rhizobacter sp.
GCGGCGGTGGCGGCGACGACGAAGCCGGATCACCGACGACCTTCAGCGTCGTGCCGACGACCGTCAGCTTCAAGGCGCCCGTAGGCACGCCGGTCGGTGTCTGCCCGGGGGGCGGCGCGCAAACCGTGTTCATCTATGGCGGTGCAGCGCCCTACAAGATCGACAACACCTCACCCGACGCGGTTGCCGTCGACAAGACCGAAGTCGGCGAACGCGGCGGCAGTTTTACGGTCACGGTGCTCGGCGGTTGCCTCACGAATGTGCCGATCGTCGTGGTCGACAAGTTGAACAAGATCGTGACCTTCACGATCAACAACGGCCCCGCAGGCGCGGCGACGCCTTAACGTCAGCAACTACGCGACGTTTGCGCCGTCGAAGGAAGGCAGCTTCTTGACTCAAAGCGCAAGCGTCGCGTTGATCTCAATGCCGGGCGGTGGAAAGTCGACGATCGGCAGGCACCTCGCCAAACGCCTGCAACGCGATTTCATCGACTCCGATGTGGTCATCGAACGGCGTATCGGTTGCCCGATCCGCGCTTTCTTCGAGCGCGAAGGCGAATCTCGATTCCGTGACATCGAGCAGCAAGTGATCGCCGAGTTGGCGTGCGAGCCCAACATCGTGCTCGCGACCGGTGGGGGTGCAGTGCTTCGCGAGGCGAATCGCGAGGTTCTCCGCAGCAACACCGTCGTCGTCTACCTGCGCTCGACACCGGAGGACCTGCACCGCCGCCTGCGCCATGACGCGAAGCGCCCGCTGCTGCAAGTCAGCGACCCGCTGAGGCAACTGCGCGAGATGTACGCGATCCGCGATCCGCTGTACCGCGAGATCGCGCATTTCACCATCGACACCGGCCGCCCGACAGTGCCGACCTTGGTCAACATGGTCCTGATGCAACTCGAACTCGCCGGCATCGTCGACCCTGCGAGCATTCCTTCGCCGATCGATTCTTCGGCGGGGTGACCGCTGCGCGTCAGCGCAGCCCCCTCGTACACTTGCGCGATGAACATTGACGCCGAGCGTGTCCGCATCGAGTTGGCCGAACGCAGCTACGACATCCTGATCGGCGCCCGGCTCTTCGACAACCCCGGCTCGTATCGCGATCTGGCGGCAGGCGCTGCCGCGGTGATCGTGACCAACGCGACCGTGGCGCCGCTCTACGCCGAACGCCTGCAGCAGGCGCTCCTCGCCACGTATGCCCAGGTGCAAATTATCGTGCTGCCCGACGGCGAAGCTCACAAAGCCTGGCCCGCGTTGAACTCGATTTTCGATGCGCTGCTCGCCTCTGCCTGCGATCGCAAGACCGTGCTGTTCGCGCTCGGCGGTGGCGTCATCGGCGACATGACCGGCTTCGCGGCGGCCTGCTACATGCGCGGCGTGCCCTATGTGCAGGTGCCCACTACATTGCTCGCGCAAGTCGACTCGTCGGTCGGTGGCAAGACTGCCATCAATCACCCGCTCGGCAAGAACATGATCGGCGTGTTCAATCAGCCGGTTCGTGTGGTTGCCGATCTCGACACGCTGGACACACTGCCGCAGCGCGAGCTGATCGCCGGCCTGGCCGAGGTCATCAAGTACGGCCCGATCGCCGACGCGGGTTTTCTCGACTGGATCGAAGCCCACCTCGATGCGCTGCTGGCGCGGGACAAGGCGGCACTGGCGCATGCGATCAAGCGCTCGTGCGAAATCAAGGCCTGGGTGGTGGCGCAAGACGAGCGCGAATCGGGCCTGCGCGCGATCCTCAACTTCGGCCACACCTTCGGCCA
>JANMWQ010000820.1:0-1808 GCA_031394085.1 Rhizobacter sp.
CCGGCGGTGCGCGTCGGCGCAATGCTCGGGCCCGATGCGCTGGTCGAGCGCTTCAACGCGCTCGGTCTCGCGTTGCCCCGACCCGGCGGCTTCTACGGCAACTCGCTCGCGCTCGGCAGCGCCGACGTGACCCTGCTCGCGTTGACGAACGCCTACCGCGCGTTCGCGAACGGCGGGATGTATGCGCCCGTCTCGCTGCGCGTGACAGATTCCGTTCGGTCATTGAAAAGCAGGCCGGTGCGTGTTGCCGATGCCGCCGCGGTTTTTCTCGCCACCGACATCCTCGCCGACAACAACGCCCGGGCCCGCACCTTCGGCCTGAACAGCCTGCTTGCGACGCGCGGCTTCGCGGCGGTGAAGACCGGCACCAGCAAGGACATGCGCGACAACTGGTGCGTCGGCTTCACCGACCGCTACACGGTCGGCGTGTGGGTTGGCAACGCGAGCGGCGAGGCGATGCACAGCGTGAGCGGCGTGAGCGGCGCGGCGCCGGTGTGGCAGGCGCTGGTGCAGCAGTTGCACGAAGGCCAGCCGTCGCAGGCACCGCGCGCGCCGGCCGGTGTGGTCGGCATGCAAGTCGCGTTCGACGGGCGCGGAGGTCGGCCGGGCGAGCCCACCCGCGGCGAAGTCTTCATCGCCGGCACCGAGCAGGCGGTGCAGCGCGCCAGTGCGCAGGTCAACGGCAAAAGTGCACGAGACGGGCCTCTGCGTGACCCATGGCGCTTCGGTATCACGAGCCCGCGCGACGGCAGCATCTTCGCGATCGACCCCGACATGCCACCCGCCGCGCAGCGCATCACGTTCGAGGGTGAGCCCGGCACCTGGGTGCTCGACGGCAAACGGCTCGGCGCATCGACCCAGCTGTCATGGGCGCCGTGGCCCGGCCGTCACCAATTGACGCTGCTCGGGCGCGACGGTGAGGCGCTCGAGACCGTGCGCTTCGAGGTGCGCGGTGCGGTGCTCAAGGCGGCGCAGGCACCGCAGCCCCAGCAGCCGCGAAAGCAGCGCTGAGCTTGCGTCGAGCGATCAGCCGCGGGTGAACACCCGTTCGATCGCCACGTCGATCACCATGCCGCACAGGCTGTAGAGCAGCGAGCCGATCAACGCGGCGACGAAGCCGGCGACGAAGAAGCCGTCGAGCATCGACGCGGCGAAATAGAACATCAGCGCGTTGATCACGAACAGGAACAAGCCGAGCGTGACCACGGTGACCGGCAAGGTCAGCAGCACCAGGATCGGCCGCAGCAACGTGTTGAGCAGCCCCAGCACGAAGGCCGCGATCATCGCCGAGCCGAAGCTCGTGACCGTGACGCCAGGGTAGAGGTAGGCCACCAACAGCAAGGCGGCGGCGAGCAGAAGCCAGCGAACGATGATTTTCATGGCCGAAGAATACCGCGGCCGTTCGCGACCGGGGCGAGTGCGCATTACGACAACGACATCGCGTGACGGCGCGTCACTGCACATGGCTGTGCGCAGCTGTGCAGCGAGGCGCAGTGACCTGCAGTGACGCCTCGCCACGACAAAGCGCACCTTACCCCCGAGAAAAGCGCGTTTCTCCTATGAAATGTGCTTCTCATTGCAGTAGGCAGGCATTACCATTCGCGCAGCTCGGTGGTATGGAGAAATGAGAGTCCACGTGGCTCTCGCCCATCCCGGGCACATCAACAACTCTTGATGGAGAGAATCAACATGGCAACTGCAAAGAAGGCGGCGCCCGCGAAAAAAGCGGCACCGGCAAAGAAGGCTGCTCCGGCAGCGAAAAAAGCGGCACCTGCAAAGAAAGCCGCTCCGGCGGCCAAGAAGGCAGC
>JANMWQ010000821.1:0-3523 GCA_031394085.1 Rhizobacter sp.
GTCGGCGCATCGTTGGTGTGAAGCGTCGACATCACCATGTGGCCGGTTTGCGCGGCTTTGATCGCGATGTCGGCGGTTTCCAGGTCGCGGATTTCGCCGACCATGATGATGTCGGGATCTTGGCGCAGGAACGACTTCAGCGCGACCGCGAAGTTCAGCCCCGCCTTGTCGTTCACGTTGACCTGGTTGACGCCGGGCAGGTTGATTTCGGCCGGGTCTTCGACGGTCGCGATGTTCACGCCCGGTTGGTTCAGGATGTTCAGACAGGTGTAGAGCGACACGGTCTTGCCGCTGCCGGTCGGGCCGGTCACGAGCACCATGCCGTAGGGGCGCTGGATGATCTTGAGCAGCCGGTCTTTCTCGATCTTCTCGTAGCCGAGCGCCTCGATGCCGACCTTCGCGCTGCTCGGGTCGAGAATCCGGATCACGATCTTCTCGCCGAACAGCGTGGGCAGCGTGCTGACCCGAAAGTCGATCGCCTTCGCGCCGAACTTCAACTTCATGCGGCCGTCTTGCGGCACGCGCTTTTCGGCGATGTCGAGCCGCGAAATCACCTTGATGCGAGACGAGAGCTTGTCCTTGATCGCGATCGGCGGCTGCGTGATCTCGCGCAACTCGCCATCGACCCGGAACCGCACGCGGTAGTGGTATTCGTAGGGTTCGAAGTGCAGGTCGGACGCGCGCATGTTGATCGCGTCGATCAGCATCTTCTGCAAGAACCGCACGACCGGGGCGTCTTCGACATCGGACGTGGCCTCGTTCGATTCCTGCGGGCCGGTGACATCGTCGGTGACGTCGAACTCGAAATCGCCCGAGGCCAAGGCTTCCAGCGATTCGCTCGCGCTCACGCCGCTGGCCTCGAGCATCTTCGCCAGCTTGTCGTGCTCGACGATCACCCACTCGGGCGAGAGCTGTGTGGCGAACTTGATGCGCTCGACGGCCTCTTGATCGGTCGGATCGGCGCCGCCGATGAACAGGCGGTTGCCGCGCTTGCCGAGCACGACGACCTGATACTGCGCGGCGAGCTTTCCGTCGATCACGTTGCGCGGCAGCTTTTGCGCGTCGACCGCGGAGAGATCGAGCAAGGGCAGTGCGAGGGCGTTCGACAGCGTGTGCGCGAGATCGGCGGGGGAGACGGCGCCGGCTGCGATCACCGATGCAACGAAGCTGTTGCGCTTGTCCTTGGCGCTGCGAACCAAGTCTTCCGCGACCTTCGCATTGAGTTTGCCCGCGTGGACAAGCACCCGTGCAACGCCGGAAAGCGCAGAGTGCGGGGCTTCTGCCAATGTGTCCACGGTTCTCTGGTTCAATCAGTGCTTCTTCAACAAACGATCATCTCTGATTCGTCAATTACTGTAAACGTGTCGCGTTGCTGCCGAGGCCAACAATTCACGGGTGTTCCCGAGCAATTGAAACAGAGTGAACCGAGCGACTGCCTGGCCCGCCTTTGATGCATCGAAGACGCACAAAAAAGCAAGAGACGCTCGGAAAATCAACAGATTAGCACGCGTTGTGCAAGAAGGGGATTCAGATTGGTGATCAATCTGACCAGGTGCGCGCAATGTCGCTTTGGCGCGCTGCATGCGCGCAACCAACCAAGTTGTAACGAGCGAGGATTTTGGTCGGGGTGAGAGGATTCGAACCTCCGGCCTCTACGTCCCGAACGTAGCGCTCTACCAGGCTAAGCTACACCCCGATGCACTGGCGGGCCGCGATGCAGCGCCAACGACGAGCTACTCAAGAAGAGCGCTCGACGGATCGAAAACACAATTCTAGCAGAGCCGAACGGTACGCCGACTCGGGCAAAACGCCCAGCGCCTGCGCCGCTTTGTCGGCCTCGGCGCGGGCTGCGTCACGGGTGGCTGCGATTGCGCCGGTGCGGCGCACGAGTTCGACGATCTCTGGCAACCTGTCGATTTCGCCATGCTCGATCGCGTGACGGATCAAGCTTCGTTCGGAAGCGCTGCCGCGCTCCATTGCGAGCAGCAGCGGCAGAGTCGGCTTGCCCTCGCGCAGATCGTCGCCGACGTTCTTGCCAAGTTGCTCTGTGGCGCCTTCATAGTCGAGCAAATCATCGATCAGCTGGAACGCAGTACCGAGCGAACGGCCGTAGGTTGCGCACGACTCTTCGACTGCCGGCGCTGCTTCGGCCAGTACCGCACCGATGCGCGCGCTGGCCTCGAACAGCTTGGCGGTCTTGTAGCGGATCACGCGCAAATAGTCGTCCACGGAAAGGTCGGGGTCGTGCATGTTCATCAGTTGCAGAACTTCGCCCTCGGCAATCACGTTGGTCGCGTCAGCCAGCACCTCGAGCACGCGCATGCGGTTCACCGAAACCATCATCTGGAAAGCGCGCGAATACACGAAGTCGCCGACGAGCACGCTGGCGGCGTTGCCGAACAGCGCATTCGCAGTCTGGCGACCGCGTCGCAACGCGGACTCGTCGACCACGTCGTCGTGAAGGAGTGTCGCGGTGTGGATGAACTCGACCGTTGCCGCGAGCTCGAAACGCTCTCGACCGGCAAAACCGAGCGCATTGGCGAACAGCAACACCAGCATCGGTCGGATGCGCTTGCCACCGGCGCTGATGATGTAGTGGGCGATCTGGTTGATCATCACCACATCGGAGGCGAGCCGGTGCCGAATCACGCCGTCGACCTCGCGCATGTCGCCCGCCATCAGAGCGACTGCGCTGATGGCCTCGATGTCGGCGGTCGGCGGTTCGGATATTGGGGAGTTGCTGTGCACGCTGGGCTCGTCGGATACCCGTTGATTATAGAAAGTGTGTCGGCTGCAGGTGAGCCCAACGGCTCATTGCCTTCAAAAAGCACCCGCATGCTAGACTCTGGGGCTCTGCGCGTTTTGCAGGGCTGCTACGTCATGGGCATGGCCCGAGGCTGCAGTGAACTTCGAAAGGGCTGATATGTACGCGGTCATAAAAACCGGTGGCAAGCAATACAAGGTTGTTTCCGGCGAAAAGATCAAAATAGAACAGATTGCTGCGGATGTTGGCCAAGAGATCACGATCAACCAGGTGTTGGCCATTGGTGCCGGCGCTGATTTGACAGTCGGGACTCCCTTGGTGACAGGCGCAAGCGTGGTGGCCATCGTGTTGGCTCACGGCAGGCATGACAAGGTGCGTATCTTCAAGATGCGTCGTCGCATGCACTATCAAAAGCGGCAAGGTCATCGTCTAAACTACACCGAGATTCAAATCGGTGCGGTGAACGCGTAAGGAGCAAGAACCATGGCACAGAAAAAGGGCGGCGGTTCCACACGGAACGGCCGCGACTCCCAACCGAAGATGCTCGGCGTGAAGGTGTTCGGCGGCCAGAAAATTCCGGCCGGTTCGATCATCGTGCGCCAGCGTGGCACCAAGTTCCACGCCGGTACGAATGTCGGCGTCGGCAAGGACCACACGTTGTTCGCGCTGGTCGACGGTCAGGTGAGTTACGCCATCAAAGGCCCGCGCAATCGCCAGACGGTGTTTGTCACAGCATTCTGATCGGCCGATCGTCGCGCG
>JANMWQ010000010.1:0-10272 GCA_031394085.1 Rhizobacter sp.
GACCAGCCGCTGACGCTGATCGTCACCGAGCGCGGCGTCGTCTAAGCGCCCGGCTCGCCGACCGCGGTGCGCGTGTCGGCCGCCTGCGCCAGCACCCAATCGCAGAACTGCACCACCTCGGGCCGCGCGCGGCTCCCGGGCGCCAGGACGAGCCAATAGAGGTACGGGCTGTCCATGCGCCCCTCGGTCCCGAACGGCTCGACCAGTTCGCCGCGCTGCAGCGCCTCGAACACCAGCGCGACCCGCGCCAGCGCCACACCGTGGCCGGCGAGCGCCGCCTGCACCTGCTGGTAGGTGAAATTCAGGTAGAGCCAGCGCTTCGGCTGCAGGCCGGGCTGGTCATGCTCGTTCAGCCACCGCCGCCAGCTCAGGTACTCGGTGCTGGTCTTGGTGTCGTCTTCTTCGGCCAGCGTGTGCTGCGCCAGATCGGCCGGCGTCGACAGCGCCGGCGCCTTGCCGAGGCGAATCTGCTCGGCGAGCGAGCGGCTCACGACCGGCGTCAGCACCTCGCCGAACAGGCGGATCGCGCCGGCAGGGGCCTGGGCCGGGCTGCAGTAGCGCAGCGCGAGGTCGAGTTCGGGGTCGTCGAGGTCAGCGATCGCATCGGCTGCGGAAACACGGATGTCGATGTCGGGGTGCTCGCGCTGAAACGCCTCGATGCGCGGCAGCAGCCAGAGCGAGCCGAACGACGCGAAGGTGGTCACGCTGACCCGTTTGCGGCTGCGCGCTGCGCGAATCTGCCGCACGCTGGCATCGATCTTCGGCAGGCTCGCCTCGACCGCGCGCAGCAGCACCTGCCCGCTCTGCGTCATCTCGACATGGCGGGTGCCGCGCACGAACAGCGCGGCGCCGAGTTCGTCTTCGAGCCCCTTGATCTGGCGGCTGATCGCCGACTGCGTGACGAACAGCTCCACGGCCGCTGCGCTGAAGCTCGAACGCCGCGCGACCGCCTCGAAGGCGCGCAGGTTGCTCAGCGACAGCGGGCGGCGAGTGGTGTTACCCATGCTCGCCACTCATATCGAATCCGCATCAATCGACGCCCTGGGTTTCATTGGAATCTCCGCTTCACTGCAGCGATGATAGTCACACCCACCACCCAGGAGATTGATGATGAATGCGCAATCGACGCGGACCGTTCGACAGCTCGCCGCCGGAGAAGCCCTGCACCTCGGTCGCCTCGGCGGCGATCTGGTGGTGGTCGATGGGCGCGTCTGGCTGACGCGTGACGGCGACCTCGGCGACCACGTCGTCGAACCCGGTCAGACGCTGCGGCTCGCGGTGAACGACAACGCGGTGATCGAGTCGGCCCGCACTGGCGCGGCCGTCACCGTGCGCTGGTACCCGCGGCGTCAAAGCTTCGTCGGCGCCTTGGCCGAGGCGCCCCTGCGCGGGCTGGCCTTTCTGACCGGTCTAGTGGCACGCGGCTTCGCCGCCCTGGCGCGCAGCGCCGCGGCGAGCGCGAGCCGGGCCCAGGGCTGCATCAACGGCGGCGATTCCATGGCGTCTTCGGGCGCGCTGAAGTAACTGGTCGCCACCGACTCGACGCTGCCGCTTCGCGCCTTCTCGAACGTGAACGGCGTGGCGCCGGCGCCCTCGAAGGCCGATCGCGTGAGCGCATCGGCCTTCAGGTACAGGCGCTGCTGCGCAATCAACGCGATGAACACGTCATCGACGTAGAAGCCGTGGCCGCCGAACATCCGGCGCGTGCGCACCGCACCGAGCGGGCTCAGCAACTCCACGCAATGCGCGACGAACTCGGTCGGTAAGGAAGGCATGGCGCAGTCTTGCACAATCGCAGCGCGAACCTCAACCCGACGGAGCCTGCATGCAGCCACCCGCACCCGACCGCGCCGCCTTGCGAAGCAAACTGATCGCAGCCCGCCTCGCGCTGACCGACCGCCTGGAGCGCGCGGTGCAGTTGCAGCACGCGCTGCGGGTCTGGCTCGTCGGCCGGCGAGAGAACACGATCGGCGCCTACTGGCCGATCAAGGGCGAGTTCGATCCGCTGCCCGCGCTGTACCGCTGGACCGAAGGTGCGCCCGAAGAAGCGACGCGCCGCATCGGCTTGCCTGTGGCCGATCGCGAGACCGGCCAGTTGCGCTTTCACGTCTGGTACCCGGGTTGTGCGATGGAGCACGACGCCTACGACATCCCGAAGCCGAAAGACACCGAAGAGTTCGCGCCCGAAATACTGGTCGTGCCCTGCCTCGGTTTCGGGCCGGGTGGCGTGCGGCTCGGCTACGGCGGCGGGTTCTTCGACCGCACGCTGTCGTCGCTGTCACCGCGGCCGGTAACGGTCGGCGTGAGCTTCACGCACGGCTTCTTGCCGATGCTGCGCCCGGGGCCGATGGATGTGCAGCTCGACGCGATGCTCACGGAGGACGGGGTGATGTGGGAGCGGCAGTGACGGGGCACGACACGGGGCGCGGCACCGGCCGCGCCTGATCTCTCAGCTAGCCCCGAACTGTCGCCGCTGCAGCAGCGGCAGCAGTTGTTGCCAGGTCGCCTCGCCGCCCGTCTTCTCACCCGCGGGGGCCGCGCGGCGACTGCGCTCGGTGGGTTCGACCGGAGATGGCCAGTCGCTGGCCTTGAACTCGGTTGCGATCGACTCCAGCCGACCCGAGCCGACCCGGGTCGCACCGAGGCCGAAGGTCTGCAGCAACAGCAGGTTGATCTGGGCGCGGTAGTTGCGGTTCTGCAACTCGAGCCGCGCCCCGCGCGGAATCTCGCGATTCAGCAGCACTTGGGCGATCCTGAAGTTGGTGTTCATCTCTCGCTCGCCGGCACGGGCAGTGGAGCTCGGCACGACACTGTCGAACGCCGTGGAAATGTCCGATGGCATCGACGAAGGGTTGTCGCTCACCAGCCCGACTGTCAACCACGACCGATAACTCATGGACCGAATCTTGTCGACGTTGCCCACACCGACGCGCAAGAGCCGCTCGGCCGCTTCTTCGCGGGTGCAGGGCAGGTTCTTCGCGCGCCGTGCCGCCGTCTCTGCAGCCGAGTAGGTGCCGAGTGCAGGATCGAAGCGCTTGCCGATCTCCGCACCGACCGGGTTCATCGACATGATCTGCTGGTAGTCGAAACCCATCGTGCGCAGCATCGCGATCCGGTCGCCGGCGAAGGTTCGGTTCAAGAACCCGATCGTTCCGTCGATCCTGCCGGCTGGCAAATCGAGTTGCTTGCCCAACACGACCTTCGAGGCGAACGGGTCACCGCCACGGAACATCGAATCGAGCGCCCGGTACATCAAGATGTCCGGCGCGCTTCCGACCTGCACCGTGAGCAGCAACTCCGCGATGCCTTCTCGGTGCGACGGGTTGATCGTGTTCATGACCCGACGGGTCAAGCCCGCATCGCCCGGCACCTGAATACGCGCGATCACATCCGAATACGGCATGCCGATGCGCTCCGCCAGACCGATGCGCAGGTTGCCGGTCGGGATACCGAGTTGCTCACGAATGCCCATCGTGTTGCTCACCACGCTTTGATTCGTGCGACCGAGCGACGCTGCGCGCTCGTCGACCGTCATCGATGGATCACGCAGGTAGCTCTTCATCAATTCGACCACTGCCGGAGCGGTGACGCCGCGATCTGTGGCGAGCTTTTCGACGCCCGCGCCGATGCGCTGCTCGTTCCACGGCAGGGGGCCGCAGCGGGGACGGGGCCGGTGGTCGGAGGTCGGGCCGCGTTCTGACGGGTGCCCTCCGACTGTCGACTCGGCGTGGTCGAAACCTCGTTCGAGTTCGAAGGCGGCTCGGCATGCGCCGCTGCCAAGCCGCGCAGCAGCGTCACACGCTGCTGCGCATCACGCGCCGGCATCGCCGCGCCGGTGGCGGGCATGTCGCGAATCGTCGCCACGGCTCGCAGCATTCGCGCGAGGCCGTCGGGCGTGAGTTGCATCGCGGTGGTTGCTGCCCAGACCTGTGCCTCGCCGAGCCCGGCCCGCCGCGACAGCGTGCTGATCTCGGCGGCCTGCGTCAGGTGGGCGTTATGAGCCCGGTGGGCGAGTACGAGCGCAGTCCATCGCGACTTCTCCCGTGCGAAGACGTGAATCTTCGGCGAGCGTGCATGCATTTTCAGAGTTCCTCTTTGTCACTTGGCGCTCACGCCGAGTCGACCGAGCATGGCTCGCACCTCGTCGAGCGAGACCAGCGTGCCGCGCTGTTGCATTTCTTGGTAGATCTGATGGACGCGGCCCAAGTCGAATACCTGGTTCGGATCGATCTTGCCCGGGCGACTGTATTGGCTCGCCAAACCCGACTCTTCGAAGTACGCAGAAAGCACTTGCACCAAGACCATTTCGGTGTGAATCGCACGCAAACTGCCCGCATCAGGTCCGCCTCGCCCCGGACCGTTTTGCAAAACGGTTTTGAGCTCCTTCACCGCGGCAATGCGCGATGCGGTGCCCGGCCGTGTCTTGAAGATTGTCGCGAGGGGAACTTTCGCGACAGAGATGACACTCGGGTCCGTCAATCTTCCGGCTCCAAAAAGATCATCGTGTAGAGCTTCCTTGATCTCCGCACGATCGCCGGTCTCGAGGGTCTGTTTGATCCATTCCCACATGTCTTCGGGACTGGACTGTCCGGCGTCCTCGCCGACACGGTTTTCGAATGCCTGGATCAGCGAGTCCTTTCTTGAGTACATCTGTTTAGGACGGTCCATGAACGGCATCAACTCCGCCCAAGCAGAGGTTTCCCCGCTGTACCCCAGTCCCGCCAAGAAACCGGTACCCCAAGTGGAAGACCTGGTGCCGAAGAACGCGACATGGAAGTCGTGCACCGTACCGGGTGGGTAGGCCAGTGTTGCAATTGCCTGTGGACTCACAGGTGACCTGAAAACGGTACTTCGATCGTCTGCGTAAAAATTTTGTTCGATGACCTTCGACTTCAAGATCACCCTTTGATCGAACGCAAACAAATTTGCCTCGATGAGACCGGACAGATCACCCAGCGTGGGCATCTTGCCGAGCAGCGCGCATTGGTCGCTCATGAACTTGAACCATTGTTGTGGATCAGTCCTTGTGGGCTGGGCGTCGATGTTATGAATGAGCTCGCGGGCCCTCGCGCCGGTGATATCGAGCCGTCGGGTGTTTTGGTAAAGAGCGGCCGGGAACAGCGCCGTGCCGCGCACATCGTTGACCGCTCGGATCGGCTTCGGCGGCTCGGCGTGTACATCTGCCAACCGGCGCAACCACCCCATGCTCTTATTGAAATCGCGCGCCTCGGTCGTGCCATCCGCGGCGCTCAGTTCGCGCATTGCCGACAAGCCGGACAGCATCCGGGAGACAGCGTTCGGCGTGAGGCCCATCGCCTGCGCCGCAGTCCAAACCTGCACTTCGCCAAGACCGGCTCGAAGCGCCCCCCTGGTGATCTCGACAGCCTGAGTATGGTGAGTGTTATGAGCTTGATGGGCGAGCGCGAGCGCGGTCAGGTGCGACTTCTTCCGCGCGACGACTTGAATCTTCAGCAAGCGTTCGTTCACTTTCCAAAGTTCCTCTCATGGCCTGGTTTGCTCTATCGGATCGGTTGCCGCTGCAACAGCGGCAGCAGCTCCTGCCACGTCACCTCTTCCGCGCCCTGATCGGTCGGCGGTGCCCTTCGGGTGCCGGACACCGCAGGCTCGTTCGGCGCGGGCCAGTCGCTGACATTGAAGTCGGTCGGGATCGACTCAAGCCGTCCCGAGCCGAGTCGGGTCGCACCCAAGCCGAAGGTCTGACACAGCAACAGATTGATCTCCTGGCGGTAGTTGCGGTCCATCAAGTCTGGGCGCGACCCCCGCGGGATGTCGCGGTTCAACAGCACCTGCGCAACCTGGAAAGCACGTGACAGCTCGGTCTCGCCCGCCAGATGCGCAGCATTGGGATGGGCGCTCGTGAACTGCTGCCCGATATCTGCAGGCATCGATGCCGGCCTGTCGCTCACCAGGCCGATCGCTATCCACGCCCGATATGTCAGCCTCATGGTGCCACCGCCGGTTCGCTCGGTGCCCGCGTGCAGTAGCCGCTCCGCTGCCTCCTCGCGGGTGCAAGGTAAATTCTTTTCGCGCCGTGCCGTCGTCTCCGCCCGAGAGTAGTTGCCGAGCGCAGGGTCGAAACGCCTGCCGAGCTCGACGCCCACCGCGCTCATCGACAAAATCTGTTCGTGCGTGAAGCCCATGTTGCGCAGCATGGCAATGCGTTCGCTGCCGAATCTGCTTTGCAGGAACACGGTCGCGCTTTGCAAATTGGCCACCGGCTGGTCGAGTTGTCTGGCCATCAACACGGCCGCGGCCAACGGGTCGCCGCCGCGGAACATGGCATCCATCACCCGGTAGGTCGACACGTCCCGATCACTGCCGGCTTGAACCGAGAGCAGCGATCTGGCGACTGCCTCCCGGTGCGAAGCATTGATCGTGTCGATGACCCGCCTTGTCAAACCCGGCTCCCCCGGGACCTCGATGCGCGCGACGACTTCCGAAAACGGCATACCGACCAGCTCGGCGAGTCGCGTGCGCAAGTTGTCGCTCTCGTTGTCGAGGAGTGCACGAACTCTGTTGACGCTCGACTGAACACTACTGGGTGAGATGCCCAGCGAAGCCGCACGCTGGTTGACCGTCATCGAGGGATCGCCGAGCAGGCTTTTCATCACGTTGATCATGGCGGGAGCGGTGATTCCGCGGTCCCTGGCGAGCTGGTCGACGCCTGCGTTGATCCGCGCCTCGTTCCATGGCGGCGGGGTCGCGGCGCTGGCGCTCGTCCCGTTGGCGGGTGGTTGCGCCGCGATCGAGCTCGACCCTTCCACCGGCTGGCTTGTCGGCGGTGCAGCCACGGAGGTTGCCTGCTCGGCGTGCTGGGCCGCCATGGTCCGCAACAGCGCTATGCGTTGCTGATCGCGTGCCGGCACCGCGCCGCCATTCGCATTCAATTCGCGGATCGCCCCTTCGGTTCGCAGCAACCGCACGAGACCGCTCGGCGTCAGGCGCATCGCGCTCGCCGCAGTCCAGGCCCGCACTTCGTCCAAGCCGGCCCGGTGGGCGAAGGTGCTGATCTCGCCGGCCTCGGTTTGGTGGGCGCTGAACACCCAATGGCCCAGGAGCGCCCCGGCGGGCTGCGCATCCATGCACCGCGCCCTCATCGACTCACCAGCCTTTCGGCGACCGAGAGGCTGCGCTCGATGCCTGTGGTCACCTCCTGCTCGGCAGCGCCCGGTTCAGGCACGACGCTCGCGCTTTCCGGCGCGAACATCCGGTTCATGTGCTCGGGCTCGAGGGCTGCTGGCGGGTAACCATGACTTTGCAGGATCCAGTTCATCGCCAGGCGCGCCGTGCGGCCGTTGGCATCCGGAAACGGGTGGATGCTGGTCAGCCGCATGTAGGCCTGCGCTGCGATCTGCACCGGGTGCATGCCGCTGCGCTCGGCACCCTCCAGCCAGCCCATGAAACTGGTCATCGCCTGCTCGATGTTCCGGCCTTCAGGGGCGAGGTATTTGCGCTGCCCGGCCCCGACGGGACCCTGGGTCTCGGTGCGGTATTCACCGAAGCGGCGAACCACGCCCGCGCTCGACGTGCCCAGGCTGATGCCGTTGCCCAACGCCTGGTTGATGGACTTGAGGTGGTCGACGGTCAGCTTCTCGCCGCTGCCCGCCAATTGAGTCACGGCGCGCTCGACACCAAGCCAATTGTCGATAGCGACGACAGCCACTTCCTGCCCGACGGCCTGTGGGTAATGCGAGCGTGACAACTGCATTCGCGATGGCTGCAACGCCTCGTTGAGCTGGCGGGTCAGAGGGTGGCTCGGGTTGCCGAGGTCGATCTGACGGCTGAGCCGGGTGCGCCGCGCGTCGATGGCCGTCCAGCGGGTCTCCAGGCTGCGCTGCAGGTTGTCGGGCACCGGCCGATCGAACAGGATGCGCAACTCGCTGCTGCTCATTTCAGAGGGCGACGAAGCCGATGGCATGGCTGGGGTGCGCACGGCGGCGTGCTCAGCGGCCAGTTCGCGAAGCGCCGCGATGCGACCCTGACGAGCACTCGCCGGCGTTGCCGGGCTTGCGGCGGCGACTGCGCTAAGCGCCGCGATCGTGTTCGAAAGGCGGGGAACGACATGCGCCTCGATCCCGAGGGCTTCGGCTGCGGCCCAGGCGCGCACCTCACCGATGCCGGCGCGCTGTGCAGCGGTGGAGATCAAACTTGCGTCGGTCAGGTGGCTGCCGTGAGTCCAGTGTCGATTTTGCGTCGGGCAGGCCCACGCCCTTCTCGAAACACGCGCTGCGTGGCCGGGACTCGGCTTCTCCATGGTGGCTCCCGTTCGAATTGGCCCAGAGCCTGAACGGGGGTACTTTCGCGCAGCTTTGCAGGGCTTTGCCGGGCTTTCCGATTACCGCAAGCGACGCATCAACTCCAACGTCGCCACGCTCTGGTTCATCGTGTAGAAGTGCAGCCCCGGCGCGCCGCCCGCGCGCAGCTGCTCGCAGAGCGTCGCGATCACGTCGAGCCCGAAGGCCTTGATCGAATCGGCATCGTCGCCGAAGCCCTGCAGGCGCAGGCGGATCCAGCGCGGCATGTCGGCGCCGCAACTGTCGGCGAAACGGATGATGCCGCTCGCATTCGTGATCGGCATGATGCCGGGCACGACCGGCACCCCGGCGCCGAGCGCGCGCGCTTCGTCGACGAAGCGGAAGTACGCGTCGGCGTTGAAGAACATCTGCGTCAGCGCCGAACTCGCGCCGGCCTTCACCTTGGCCGCGTAAGCTTGCAGATCGGCCTGCGGTGAGCGCGACTGAGGGTGCATCTCGGGGTACGCGGCGACCTCGATGTGGAAGTCGTCGCCGGTCTCGGCACGAATGAAAGCGACCAGGTCGCTGGCGTAGTGGAACTCGCCGTTGCTGCCGCCGTAGCCGCTCGGCAGGTCACCGCGCAGCGCGACGATGCGGCGAATGCCGCTCTGCCTGAACTGCGCCAGCTTGGCACGGATCGACTCGCGGCTCGCGCCGATGCACGAGAAGTGCGGCGCGGCCTCGAAGCCTTCTTCGATGATCGCCTTGACGGCCGCGAAGGTGCCGTCCTGCGTCGAGCCGCCGGCGCCGTACGTGACCGAGCAGAACTGCGGCTTCAGCGCGTAGAGCTGCTGGCGCACCGCCGCCAGCTTGGTCACGCCTTCGGGCGTTTTCGGGGGAAAGAACTCGAGGCTGATCGGGGGCGTCGTTGAATGGATCGGGCTCACGTCAAAAGCATCCTGGTCAGGCGGCCGGCGTGGCCCACACGAAGAATTCCTTGCTGCCATCGCCACCGTCGATGGCGCTGGCGAAATAGTCGCGCACGGTCAGCTCCAGCGCGGCGCACGCGTCGCGAATGCGCTGCTCGACACGAGGGTAGCTCGCCGCGTCTTTGACGAGCCCGCCCTTGCCGATGTCGACCGGCTGCAGCTCGAACTGCGGCTTCACGAGCAGCATCGCATGGCCGTTCGGCGCGAGGTAGTTCGCGATCGTCGGCAGCAGGTGCGTCAGCGAGATGAACGACAGGTCGGCGACGACGATGTCGAACGAGTGCCGCGGCTCGTCTTGCTCGAAAGGCGAACCCGCCACGTCGCGCGCGTTCAGGCCCTCGTGCGAGACCACGCGCGCATCGCCCGCGAGCGAGGCCGCGAGCTGCGCGCGCCCGACATCGAGGCCGACCACGCGCGCCGCGCCGCGCTGCAGCAGCGCATCGGTGAAGCCACCGGTGCTTTGGCCCACATCGAGGCACAGCTTGCCCTCGACCTCAACCCCGCAATGCGCGAGCGCCGCTTCGAGCTTCAGGCCGCCGCGCGACACGAAGCGCAGCTCCGCGTCGTCGGTGACCTCGATCTGGCACGCCTCCGGCAGGTCTTCGCCCGCCTTGCGCGGCACCGCCCAACCCTTCGGGCCGAGCCAGCGCACGGCGCCCGCATCGATCAGCCGCTGTGCGGCCGATCTTGTCGGAGCGAGCAAACGCTGAACCAACAGCTGATCGGCACGCATCAGCCGGCGCCGGGCCGCCCCAAGGCGGCTGAGCGCCGCATTGGGGGGCAGGAACGAAGTGACGCGGGGGCTGACATCGGCCGATCAATACCTGTACGTGTCAGGCTTGTAAGGGCCGGCTTTGCTGACGCCGATGTACTCGGCCTGCTCGCTCGACAGCTCGGTCAGCATCGCGCCGACCTTTTTCAGGTGCAGGCGTGCGACCTTCTCGTCGAGGTGCTTGGGCAACACGTAGACCTGGCCGTTTTCGTACGCGTCCTGCTTCGTGTACAGCTCTATTTGCGCAATCGTCTGG